>NZ_LTCZ01000335.1:0-69699 GCF_001583455.1 Rhodococcus sp. LB1
CCGGGGCGAGAGCGCCCGTGTCCAGTTGACGTCGCCCCGGACCGTCACGTGCGGCGCATCACCGAGGTCGAGTTCCAGTTCGATGGCCGCCCCGTCGACGCGCCTGCGCACCAGCCAGCCGTCGCCGAGCGGTTCGGGCACGCACAGCCCGAGCCCCGGGACGAGCAGTGGCCGGTCCAGGCTCGGCGGCGCGACCCGCTCCGGCGCCGCGATGCCACTCGCCTCCGCGACCCACCCGTGCTTGTCGACGACCAGCGCCGGACCGCCGGCCGACGCGAGCAACGGTGCCGCCCGGCCGCGCAACTTGTCCAGTTGCGCCGTGTGCTCACGCCACAGTGTCGCCTCGGCCAGACGCACGGCGGTGCGGACGAGCGCGACCGTGGTCGGGTGAATCGACATCGCCGACCCACTGATGTCGACGACGCCGAGGATCTCCCCGGTGCGCGGATCGTGCACCGGCGACCCGGTACACGACCAGCCGTGATGCGAGGGCGCATAGTGCTCGGCCGAGAACAGTTGCACTGCAGCATCTTCGATCAGTGCCGTGCCGATCGCGTTGGTCCCGACCGCCTGCTCCGCCCAGCGCGCACCCTCCGTGAACCCGAGGGCGTCGGCCGCCTTCCGGACCCCGCGGGATCCTTCCCGCCACAACAGGACACCGTCGGCGTCGGCGATGACCACGATGAAGTTCGCATCGTCGGCGACCTGCGTCAACGTGCTGCGCAGTTCCGGGAGCACCGTGCGCAGCGCCGTCCGGGTACGCCGCGCCTCGATCTCGGAGAAGTCGGCGGGCTCCACCTCCGCGCAGTGGTCCGGGCTCACACCGCCCGCCTGCAGTCGGGACCACGACCGCGCCACCACGTCCCGGGGCAGCACGGGCGGCTGCTGCCCGGACAGCACGGCGTCGTGCACCCGGCTGAGCAGCCGAGCATGTCGCGGCAGATCCACACCGGTTGCCACTGCGGTCAGCCGGTCGGCGGTCGGACGTTCAGCGCTCACAACGCCGAGGCTACCCCCGGCGTTGTGAGCCACACCACTGTCCGTCATCGGATCGGCTGCACTCCTTCCTGCTGGGCCTTGATCCGGACGGCCGGACACTTCGAGCAGTGCCGCGATTGACCGGCGACGACGACGTGCCGTGGGTGCACCGCGCGGATGGAGCCGTCGTCGCGGGCAACGGTCACGGTCACTCACCGGTGGCGTCGTCATAGCTGCCGCGGGTGAACTCGGTTCCATCCACATATTGAGTTCCATTGCGTCGGCGTAGAACTCGAACCACTTCGCGAGCTGTCCTTGGGGGTGAACACCGGCCAGTGGTCGGGGAAGTTCAGGTACGGCAGGTGGTCGCACCAGACCAGGTCCAGGCGCGCCACTCGCCGCCGTCGGGAATCGAGAAGTTCGACACCTCGGGGATACGGGCCACAGGGACGGGCGGCAGGGTCGCGCCGGATTGCACCGGCCTCACCTCGTCGTCGCGCAGCCCGCCCGACGACACCCGATTAGCAGGTCAGCGGGCCATCCGGTAGAGTTCCATAAGTTGTCTCGGCGAGGGTGAACCAGAAGTTCCAAATAGCTGGCTCACCGTGATCGACGCGGCGACGGCTCTGCTCGAGCGTTTCGCTCCTGGCCGTCGCGTGTTCGTCCCTCGTCGACTCGAACCGCCCGCCAGTTACCACCGTGAGTTGTAGGAGCCGTTTCACCATGTCTGACGAAAATCGCCTCGTAGCCGCCGTGCGCACCGAGTTCGGCAAGGGTGCCGCCCGCCGCGCGCGCCGCGACGGCCAGGTCCCCGCGGTCCTGTACGGCCACGGTGAGGACCCCCGCCACCTGAACGTCCCCTCCCGCGACTTCGCCGCCATCCTGCGCGCGCACGGCACCAACGCCATCCTGACCCTCGACATCGAGGGCAAGGAGCAGGTCGCGCTCACCAAGTCGGTCGTGGTTCACCCGATCCGCAACTACATCGAGCACGCCGACCTCCTCGTCATCAAGAAGGGCGAGAAGGTCACCGTCGACGTTCCCGTCGTCGTCACCGGTGAGGCCGCTGCCGGCACCCTGGTCGCGCAGGACGCCGCCACCATCTCCCTCGAGGCGGACGCGCTGCACATCCCCGAGCAGATCGAGGTCTCGGTCGAGGGCCTCGAGGTCGGTACCCAGATCCTGGCAAACCAGCTCGAGCTGCCCAAGGGTTCCACCCTGCAGGCCGACGAGGAACTGCTCATCGTCAACGTCGTCGCAGCCCCGACCGCTGCCGACCTCGAAGAGGAGACCGGCGAAGCCGCGGCCGAGCCCGCCGAGGCTCCGGCCGAAGAGGGCGCCGAGAGCTGATCCTCTCGCAACCGCACTGATGTCGGCGGCGCGTCGTCCCGGATTGTCCGGGGTGACGCGCCGCTGTCGTCTGACACGACCCCCTCACGCATGGAAGGACCCTGTCGGTGAGTGAAGACACCGCCCTGGTGGTGGGTCTGGGCAACCCCGGACCGCAATACGAGAAGACCCGGCACAACGTCGGCTTCATGGTGGCCGGCGTGCTGTCCGCTCGCATGGGTGGCAAGTTCAGCGCGCACAAGAAGAGCGGCGCCGAGATCGTTCAGGGTCGACTCGAGGGCCGTCCGACGATCCTCGCCAAACCGCGGTCGTTCATGAACCTGTCCGGTTCCGCCGTCGCCGGGCTGGCCCGGTTCTTCTCCGTCGATCCGGGCAACATCGTGGTCATCCACGACGAACTCGACCTCGATTTCGGGACCATTCGCCTCAAGCAGGGCGGCGGTGAGGGCGGGCACAACGGCCTGCGGTCCATCTCGAGCGCACTCGGCACCAAGGACTATCTGCGCACCCGCGTCGGGATCGGCCGTCCCCCCGGACGGATGGATCCGGCGTCGTACGTGTTGAAGCCGTTCTCCTCGGTGGAACGCAAGGAACTCGACCTCGTCTGCGAGGAATCCGCCGACGCCGTCGAGCTGGTCCTGCGCGTCGGGCTCGAGGCTGCGCAGAACCGCCTGCATTAGGCGCTTCGCGCCCGTGAGTGGTTAACGAGTCTCTGGACTCTCCAACCACGCACGGGCGCGGAGCGCCTAGTGGACCAGATTCGCCGACGTGGCGCGGCGGAGTTTGCCCGACGACGTCTTGGGGATGCTGCCGGGCCCGAGGACCGCGACCGTGCGCGGTCGCACGCCGACCTCGGAGAACACGGCATGCACGACCTCGTGCTCGATGCGCTTGACCACTTCGGGGTCCTGATAGTCGTTGGTCTCCACCGCGACTGCGAAACTTTCCCGCTTCTGCCCCGCGTCGAGGCGGACGGCCACGGCGTTGCCGGGACGCACTCCGGCGACGGTGCCGGCGGCCCGCTCGATGTCCGTCGGGTAGATGTTGCGGCCACCCATGATGATGACGTCCTTGACGCGGCCGCACACGACGACGAGGCCCTCTTCGGTGAAGTAGCCGACGTCGCCGGTGTTCAGCCAGCCGTCCGCGTCCTGTGCGGGCTTGTGACCGTCGACCGTGATGTATCCGGGGGTGACCGCCTTGCCACGGACCTCGATGATGCCGACACCGCGGGTCGGGAGCAGCTCCCCTTCGCTGTCGACGACGCGTCCCTCCAGGTTCGGCACCATCTTTCCGAGGGTGGCGAGGGCACGCGCGTTCGGCTTGCTCGACGGGACGGCGCGCTGCATCGCCTCGAGGAGATCCGGGTCGACGAGGTCGAGGACCTGGCCCTGATCCGGATCCGGGATGGAGACGGCGAGGGTGGTCTCGGCCATGCCGTAGACGGGGGCGAGTGCGGACGGGTTCAGGCCGAAGCGGGCGCCCGCCTCGGCGAGCTTGGTCATCGTCTCGGGGTCGACGGGCTCGGCGCCGTTCCACATGTACCGGACGGTGCTGAGGTCGACGGCGCCGTCCTCCGCCTGCTTGAGGCGGCGGGCGAGCAGCGAGTACGCGAAGTTGGGGGCGGCCGTCACGGTGCCTTTGTACTTCCCCATCAGTTCCGCCCACAGCAGCGGCGTGCGGAGGAAGTCCATCGGGGTGATGCTCACGACCTCCGCGCCGACCTGCATCGGCACGCTCAGGAACCCGACCATCCCCATGTCGTGGAACAGGGGCAGCCAGCTGATCATCACGTCGTCCTCGATGGAGAACTTGATGCGGTCGATCATGGCGTAGGCGTTGGTGTAGAAGTTCTCGTGCGTGATCTGCACGGCCTTGGGGGAACCGGTGGAACCGGACGTGAGCTGCTGCAGCGCGATGTCGCTCTCGAACGTCTCGACCGGGTCGATCTCCGTGCCCTCGTTCAGCTCGGCCACCGTGACCACGGTGATGCCGCGCTCCTCCAGCAGCGGCTTGGCGGCGTCGAACGGCGCACCGAGGATGACGGCCTTCGCCTGAATCATGTTGATGACGGTCTCGGTGTCCTTGGCCCACACGGCCAGGTCGGTGCGCGGCGTCGGCTGATGCAACATGGTGACGGACGCGCCTCGCATCCAGGTGCCCTGGCAGGAGGGTGCGATGTCGACGGGCTGACCGGCGAGGATGCCGATGGCGTCGCCGTGTCCGATACCCGCTTCGGCGAGCGCGCCCGCCATGCGGCGCGCGGCCTTGTGGATCTCGCCCCACGGCTGCCGCAGCGGCGCGTCGGGCTCACCCGTGTTGAGTCCACGGGTGCTGCTCGCCGCGGTCGCGTACATCTCGTCGGTGAACTTGCTCACAGTCTTCCTCCTGCACATACGGGTGTCCGAACGCAGAAACGGTGAACTCCGGAGCGCCCCGACGACTCACCCATATAAATCCCTCACCGGCCTCCGATCGTTACTCCTCCCTGGATGTGACTGTGCTGCGCGTTCGTGTTCGGCACCCGAGTAACCTGGTATGCGGCCACACGGCCTTCCTGCACGCATCACGTCCCCCGAGAGGTTCTTCGTTGACTACCCCGTCCGACTCGGCCGACACCATTCCAGCCGAGGCGGCGCCTGTCGCCACGTCCGGCTCACCGGAGGGGAAATCCGAGAAGGGTGTCCGTGCGGAGGCGTCGCGTCGCCGCACGTTCGCCGTGATCTCGCATCCCGACGCCGGTAAGTCGACGCTGACGGAGGCTCTCGCGCTCCATGCGAAGGTCATCTCCGAAGCGGGCGCGGTCCACGGCAAGGCGGGCCGCAAGTCGACGGTGTCCGACTGGATGGAGATGGAGAAGGCCCGCGGCATCTCGGTCAGCTCCACCGCCCTGCAGTTCAACTACCGCTCCACCGAGGCGTCGGCGGACGAGCCCGTCGACAACGTGATCAACCTGGTGGACACTCCCGGTCACTCCGACTTCTCGGAGGACACGTACCGCGTTCTGACCGCGGTCGACGCCGCCGTCATGCTGATCGACGCCGCGAAGGGCCTCGAACCGCAGACGCTGAAGCTGTTCCAGGTGTGCCGTCACCGCGGAATCCCGGTGATCACCGTCATCAACAAATGGGACCGGCCGGGCCAGACGCCGCTCGAGCTTCTCGACGAGATCCAGGAACGCATCGGGCTCACCCCCACTCCCCTGTACTGGCCCGTCGGCATCGCCGGCGACTTCCGGGGCCTGCTGCGGCGCGGCGAGGACGGTGCTCCGCGGGAGTACATCCGCTTCACGCGTACCGCGGGTGGCGCGAAGATCGCCCCCGAAGAGGTCATGGATGCCGACGCCGCCCTCGCGAAGGAGGGCTCCGAATGGGAGACCGCCGCGGAGGAGAGCGAGCTGCTGTCGGCCACCGGTCAGGATCACGACCAGGAGCTGTTCCTCGGCGGCCAGACGTCGCCGGTGATCTTCGCGTCGGCGATGCTCAACTTCGGTGTCCGCCAGATCCTCGACACGCTGGTCGAGCTGGCGCCGCCGCCGCGCGCCCGGGAGGACGTCGGCGGCACCCCCCGCGAGGTCACCGACCCGTTCAGCGCGGTCGTCTTCAAGGTCCAGGCCGGCATGGACACCGCGCACCGCGACCGGCTGGCGTTCATGCGCATCGTGTCGGGTGTGTTCGAGCGCGGCATGGTGGTCACCCACGCCCAGACCGGCAAGCCGTTCACGACGAAGTACGCGCAGACCGTGTTCGGTCGCGAGCGTTCGACCGTGGAGTCGGCGTACCCCGGCGACGTGGTGGGACTCGTCAACGCCACCGCACTCGCCCCCGGCCACACCCTGTTCTTCGAGAAGAAGGTGGAGTTCCCGCCGATCCCGTCGTTCGCTCCCGAGCACTTTTCCATCCTGCGGGCCGAGAGCGCCGGCAAGTACAAGCAGTTCCGGCGGGCCGTGGATCAGCTCGACTCCGAGGGTGTCGTGCAGATCCTCCGCAACGACCTCCGCGGCGACGCCTCACCCGTCATGGCCGCGGTCGGACCGATGCAGTTCGAGGTGGTTGCGGCGCGGATGAAGGCCGAGTTCAACGTCGAGGCCCGGATGGAACCGCTGGGCTACGCGTTGGCGCGGCGCACGGACGCCGAGTCGGCCGACGAGCTGAACCGTCAGCGCGGTGTCGAGGTGTTCACCCGCTCGGACGGCGTGATGCTGGCTCTCGTCAGCGACAAGTGGCGCCTGCAGTACATCCAGAAGGAGCTGCCCGACCTCACGCTCGAGCCTCTTGTGGCCGCCGCCGACTAGCGCCCCCAGGCGCTGACCTACGTTCGAAGCCTCGATCCATCGACGGGGTCCGTATCCCGCCGATTGATCGAAGACACTACTGCGCCAGCACCTTCCGTCCCGCCGCCACGATCTGCTCCAATTCGTACCGGTGCTCGGCGCTGGCGTCGACGAGCGGCGCTCGCACCGAGCCGGCGTCGAGGCCGGTGAACGTCACGCCCGCTTTCACCAGAGCGACCGCGTAGCCGGGGGTGGTGTCGCGAAGCCGGACCAGCGGATGGAAGAACTCGCGGTTGAGCGAGTCGACCAGCTCGGTGTCGTCCTCCTCGAGCGCCCGGTAGTAGGCGAGCGACACGTCCGGAGCGAATGCGAACGTCGCGGAGGAATAGAGCGTGACTCCGATGCTCCGGTAGGCCTGCTGCGAGACCTCGGCGGTCGGGAGTCCGTTGAAGAATTGAAATTCTTTGTCGCCGAGAGAATCACGCAGAGTACGCACGATTCGTGACGTCAGGTCGAGGTCACCGACGCCGTCCTTGAACCCGACGACCTTCGGCAGTCGCGCCACCGCGAGAGCACTCTGCTCGGTGAACTGGCCGTTCGCTCGGTGGTACACGATGACCGGGAGGTCACTCGCCTCCGACACCTGCTTCACGTACTCCACCAGGCCCAGGGCCGGCGCGCCGACGAGATAGGGCGGCAGGAGCAGGATGCCGTCCGCTCCCGCATCCTCGGCGATGGCCACGAATTCCTTCGCGACGGGGAGGGCTCCACCGGCACCGGCGAAGACCGGGACACGGCCCTTCGTGGCCGTGACCACCGTTTCCACCACGGTCCGGAACTCGGCCGCGGACAGTGCGTGGAACTCGCCGGTGCCGCACGCGGCGAACACCCCACCCGGTCCGGCCGCGACGCCGGATTCGATGTGCTGTGCCAGTGCGGGAAGGTCGACGTCGCCGTTGCCGTCGAACGGGGTGACAGGAAAGAAGAGAACGCCGTCAAGCATGGTTGCTCCTTGATGATTCTGCGGTCGGGTGTACGTCGGAGAACGGGGTCGCTGCTAGTCGACGAGTCGTTCACCGGTGACGGTGGAGAACAGGTGGGTGCGCTCGGCCGCGTACGACAGCGTGATCACCTCTCCGCGCCTCGGTGGGATGCGACCGTCGGCGCGCACGACGATGGGCTGCCTGCGCCCGTGGATGTCCGCCTGGCCGTACACGTACGCGTCGGCGCCGAGTTCTTCGACGACGTCGATGGTGACGTCGAGTCCGCTGCCGGTGGTGATCACGAGATCCTCCGGACGCACTCCGAGCGTGACCGAGCTTTCACCGATACCGGCAATCGCACCACGCGGAACGGGGACCACGGAACCGCCGAAGCTGACACCGCCGTCGACGAGCGGAAGTTCGAGAAGGTTCATCGCGGGCGAGCCGATGAACCCGGCGACGAAGACGTTGTTCGGGTGCTCGTACATGCGGCGTGGAGTGTCGCACTGCTGGAGCACGCCGTCTTTCAGGACGGCGACGCGGTCGCCCATCGTCATGGCCTCGACCTGATCGTGCGTCACGTACACGGTGGTGGTGGCGAGACGACGCTGCAGCGCCGAGATCTGCGCACGGGTCTGCACGCGCAGTTTGGCATCGAGATTGGACAGAGGCTCGTCCATCAGGAACACCTGTGGCTTGCGAACGATGGCGCGCCCCATGGCCACTCGCTGCCGCTGGCCACCGGACAGGGCCTTGGGTTTGCGGTCGAGAAACTTGGTGAGGTCGAGGATCTTGGCCGCGTCCTGGACGCGTCGTTTGATCTCCGCCTTGTCCTCGCCGGCGATGCGGAGACCGAAGCCCATGTTCTCGCCCACCGTCATGTGCGGGTAGAGAGCGTAGTTCTGGAAGACCATGGCGATGTCACGGTCCTTCGGCTGAAACTCGGTGACATCGTTGCCGCCGATGGCGATCGTGCCCCGGTCCACGTCTTCGAGTCCCGCAAGCATGCGCAGCGACGTCGACTTGCCGCAACCGGACGGTCCGACGAGGACGAGGAACTCGCCGTCCTCTATTTCGAGGTCCAGGTGATCGACCGCGGCCTTGTCGCCGCCGGGGAACAATTTGGTGACGCCGTGGAATGCGACTGTTGCCATGATGGTGGGTGTCCCTTCACCGGCAGGAACGTGCCGGACGATCCGAGTGGGAGTGTGAGTCAGACGATCCGTTCACATACGTGAATCTTCGTCAAGATAGTGACTTCGTTTCGAAGTATGTACTACCGTGATGTGCATTACAAGGCTTACTCCCAGAGAGGTACGAGAAGACATGACCGACACCACCTCGCGTCTGCTGATCACCGGCGCGGCAGGAAACATGGGCAAGATGCTGCGACCCTTGCTCCGCAAACCCGGCCGCACCCTGCGCCTGTTCGACATCGCCGACATCACCGACATCGACCCTGAACACGAGGAGTTCGTCCAGGGTTCGGTCACCGACCGCGCCGCCGTAGCTGCTGCGGTCGACGGCGTCGACGCCGTACTTCACCTGGGCGGACTCAGCACCGAGGACTCGTGGGAGAACATTCTGTCCGTCAACGTGGACGGCACCCAGGCGGTGTTCGAGGCCGCCGTCGCACACGGAGTGACGCGCGTGATCGCAGCGTCGAGCAACCACGCCGTCGGTTTCTGGACACACGCGGAAGCCGGCTCGAACGCGCTGCCCGGCGACGTCCCGCCCCGTCCGGACGGGTTCTACGGCTGGAGCAAGGCAGCGGTCGAGGCGCTCGGCCGGCTGTACCACGATCGCTTCGGCATCGACGTCGTCAACCTGCGGATCGGCTCGAGCTTCGACCGGCCGCCCAACTACCGCGGCCTCGCCTCCTGGATGTCACCGGCCGACACCGCTCGCCTGATCGAAGCCGCACTGTCCGACTCCGCCAAGGGATTTCACACCGTGTGGGGTATCTCGCGGAACACCCGCAGCTGGTGGTCCGCAGCAGAGGGTGCAGCCATCGGATACGAACCTCAGGACGACGCAGAGGTGTTCGCCGACGAGTTCCTGGCCGATCACGAATGGACGTTCGACGATCCGATCCTCCAGCGTGTCGGCGGCGCGTTCTGCGACCACCCGCTCGGACAACGGATGCGCTGACGCCGAGCCGGGGTGGGCACCAGCGACGGTGCCCACCCCGTCCGCGTCAGACGGAGTAGTCGCCGACGATGCGCCCCAACGCGTCGAGTTGCACCTTGTTGACCAACCCGAGGTGATAGAGGTGCAGCTCGTTCGCTCCAGCCGCGACCGTGGCCGCGACATGGCTGCTCACGTCGTCGAGATTCTTCGGCGGCAGCACCGACACGTAGGCGCCGACGTCGACGGCCTCCCCGACGATCGCCCGGGTGCCCTTCGTGACGGCGACGGTTTCGGCCGTCCCCGGCCAGGCCGAGACGAGCACGGCGTCCACGTCTGCCGAAGCTGCCGAGGTCAGCGCGGGCGACGGCCCGGTCTTCCACGGGTTCGGATGGCAGTGCAGCGTGACGCGGGCCGACGGGATCTCGGCGCGTACGGCGCCGAGCACCGCACCCCGGAGAGCATCGGCGTCCGCGTGGCGCACGGACAGCACCGCGTCCGCCTCCGCCTCGCCGAGGATGTCGGTGATCGCGGCGTCCGGAGCGAGCGTCCCCATGGACAGCGCATCCACGCCGGACCGCAGCTTCGCGATCATCTTGTCCGGATCGACGTCCCGCTCCGCCCACAGTGCGCGTTCCCGTTCGGTGCAGCTGATCGACATCAACGTGTCGCCGATGCCCGGAAATGCGCCATCGGTCTTCTCGTGCGGGCCGACATGGGCGATCCCGAGCTGTCCGCATGCTTCGATCGACACACCGTGCAGGTCGACACCGCGCACCGCCTCCGCCGCGAGGGTGCGGGCGTACCGGACGATGTCCGGGTGCCCGGGCGCGAGCGCGTAGGGGTAGCGGTCTCCGAAGCAATTGACGACGGTGGCGTCGGGATGCGCGTGACCCAGAACAGTGCTGTGGGACAGTACGATCCATGCGTTCACGCGAATGCCCGCGTCGATCAGGATGCGAGCCGCATCGGCGAACGCATCCTCGGATCCGCCCCACGTCGCCGCCCTGGCCGTGACCGCGTGCCCGTCCCACGCAGCAGGTCGGATGGGCCGGTACAGCGCGGCGTGATGCGCGTCGACCACTTTGTGGGCGGGATGCAACGGGGTTGCCGCGCGGGTCGAGTGATAGCTGGCGGCGAGTGAGATCTCGGCGACTCCGAGCGCGCGCGCTCGGTCGACGAAGTGCGGATCACCGAGCACGTCCCACGGATACGCGTGCGCGACGATGCGATCGACTGTTCTTCCGGACATGCGGTTCCCCTCAACGGTTCGAGTACAGAGTTCGATAGACAAGACGGAGTTCACACATGGGAACACACCATTCGGCCGACTGTCCACGACCGACCCCGTACGACGCGCGACGCGACGCCGTTCGCGAGGTCCTCGGCGTGACGGACGAATCGGCGGCGGACACACCCGGCGTGACGTACGGCAGGTCGTGGATCCGACACGGCGTCGCCGGTCGCGAACTCACCTGGGCGGCCGGTGACGACGGCCCCGACACCGCGGGCTGGCTCCTCCGCCCCGACCACGGAGGCGAGACCACGGCCCGCCCTGCGGTCCTGCTGATGCACGCACACGACGGCGTCAAGTTCTACGGCAAGGAAAAGGTGGCCGATGGTCCCGGCGGAGCCCCACCGGGTATCCCCGGACTCCGGACCCGCGGTTACGAAGGCAGGTCGGTCGCAACAGGACTCGTGCACGCAGGCTTCGTCGTCCTCGTGCACGACGTGTTCCCCTGGGGCAGCCGGCGGGTGCCCTGGCCGGAACTACCGGACCGAGCCACAGCAGCGGGATACGCCGCCTTCCCACCCGGTCCGGACACCCCCGGGATCCGTCGGCGCCGATACGACGCGGCAGCGCGCGAGCACGAACACGGACTCGCCAAAACCGCCGCCCTGACGGGCACCTCGCTCGCCGGAACGGTCGTCGCCGAGGACCTTCGGGCGCTGAACGTGCTCCTCACGACCGACGGTGTCGATCCGAACCGGGTCGCCGCCGCGGGATTCTCGGGCGGCGGCGCGCGCGTCGCACATCTACTGGCGTGTTCGACACGCCTGCGAGCGGGGGTGATCACCGCGATGATGAGCACGTTCGCGGATGTCGCGGACGGCAGAGCAGACGATACGACGTGGCTGATGGTCACTCCGGGCCTGCCGGCGGTGTGCGACTGGCCCGAGATCGCCGCATGCCATGCGCCGCGGCCGCTACTGGTTCAGTTCGCGCTGGACGACTCCCACTTCAGCCGCCAGGGAATGCGCGACTCCGAGGCCGTGCTGCGCCGGGCATACGACGGGTTCGGGGCGCTCACTACGCAGTGGTTCGCAGGCGGACACCGGTTTTCGGCCGAAATGCAGGTCGAGGCCGCCGAGTGGCTCGCCCGCACTGTCTAGGCAAACACCCTTGACAGACCTTGTGACTGCCGTCATAGTAAGTTCAACAATTCACATAGAGGACGTGAGTTCACATACATGAACGCGCGAGCGCAGGCACCGCCCTCGGAACCCTTACGCACACCGGGCACCTCAGGCAGGTCGGACGCCGCGTCGTTCCCATCACCTTCCACGCTGACGAGCCACCTCCGTGATCTCGCCTCAGCAGCAGTAGCCACAATCCCCTGACCCGCCGGCGCAACCGGCACCGAACTTCGGAGCGTGCACCATGGTCACCACCACCTCCCCCAGGCCAGGAGGGCAGTCCGCGCCGGCGGCGCCGGCCTCTCCCGGTCGAACTCGTCGCAGACCGGCATGGCGCAGAGCCTCTGCCCCCTACATCCTGATCGCACCGGTGGTCATCCTGCTGGCCGTCTTCATCTTCTACCCGGTCGGTAGCGTCTTCTACTACAGCCTGCAGTACTACAACCCGACGACGCCGTGGGACAACGGCTTCGCCGGCCTCGACAACTTCCGGCTGATGTTCGCCGACTCCCTCTTCTGGACCAGCCTCGTCACCACCGCGAAGTGGGTCGGATTCCAGGTCGTGTTCCAGTTGATCCTCGGACTCGGACTGGCCTTGCTGGTCAACGAGGTGTTCCGGGGCCGCGGCCTGGCACGCGCCCTCGTGTTCTCCCCCTGGGCGGTGTCCGGCGTCCTCACCACCGGCATCTGGCTGCTGATCTACAACCCGTCGACCGGTCTCTTCAAGCTTCTCGGCAACATGGGAATCGGTGACGGCACTGCCGCTCCCATCGCCGATCCGGACACCGCGTTCTGGGCAACGGGCGTCGCGGAGCTGTGGCGTGGTGTGCCGTTCTTCGCCATTCTCATCCTGGCCGAGCTGCAGAGCGCCCCCAAGGACCTGTACGAGGCGGCCAACGTGGACGGCGCCAACCGCTGGCAGCGGTTCCGCTTCGTCACCCTCCCGCACCTGAAGGCCGTCATCATCCTGTCGACGCTGCTGCGCGGTGTGTGGGAATTCAACAACGTCGATCTGCTGTACACCCTCACGGCGGGTGGCCCGGCCGACGTCACCACGACACTGCCGCTGTACGTCTCACAGCTCGCAACCACCGCCCAGGACTTCGGATACGGCTCGGCACTCACCACGGTCGCATTCGTGATCCTGCTGTTCTGCTCGATCCTCTACTTGCGCCTGAGCAAGTTCAACAGTGAGAAGGTCTGACCGTCGTGACCACCACCACCGATCGTCCCGCCGTTGCGCTGTCCGAACCGGACACCACCGGGAAGCTGCGCGTACACAAGACGAAGCCCCGCATGTTCAGCGTCGGACTGCCGCTCGCGCTGTACCTGCTCTTCACTCTCGTCCCCTTCTACTGGATGATCGTGTTCGCCTTCCGGCCCGCCGGATCGAATTCGATGCTCCCCTGGCCCATCACGTTCGAGCACTTCGACACCGTGTGGAACACCCTCGGCTTCAGCTTCTTCTTCAAGAACAGCCTCATCGTTGCCGCGTTGTCCCTAGTCCTGACCACGTTCGTCGCACTTGCCACCGGATATGCGTTGGCCCGCTTCAAGTTCCGCGCCAAGATCCCGTTGGTGATGGCCCTGCTCTGCAGCCAGTTCGTGCCCGGCGCCATGCTGCTCATCCCCCTGTTCCAGGTGTTCCGCGAGATGAACCTCGTCAACAACCTGACCGGCCTCATCATCGCCGACACCGTGTTCCAGCTTCCACTCGCCGCCATGCTGATGGCAGGTTTCATCGCGCAGATCCCGGTAGAGCTGGAAGAAGCCGCGATGGTCGACGGCTGCTCACGCCTGCGCGCGTTCCGCATCATCATGCTGCCGCTGCTGCGGCCCGGCCTGATCGCCGTCGGATCGTTCGCCTTCATCGGCAGCTGGAACAACTTCCTGTTCGGCCTGATGTTCATCAGCAGCCAGGAGAAGTTCACGCTGCCGGTCGGACTCAGCTACACCATCGGCTCCTACAACGTCGACTTCGGAGTTCTCGCCGCCGGCGGTCTGATCGCCGCGGTGCCGGTCGTCGCCGTCTTCGCCGTCATCCAGAAGTACCTCGTCCAGGGCCTGAGCGCCGGCGCGGTCAAGGGCTGACCATGACTTTCGAAAAGAGGACCCACATGAACCGGCGAACCCTCCTGCGTTCCACCCTGGTAGGCGCGGCGGCCACGCTCGTGCTCGCCTCCTGCAGTTCCGAAACCTCCCTGCCCGACGGAGCACTCGGCGACCCGAACAACGCCCGGCTCACCTTCTGGGACAACAACGCCGGACCGGACCGCACTCCCCTCTACGAAGAGCTCATCCGGCGGTTCGAGGCCGCCAACCCCGGCATCGACATCGAATACGTCGGCCTGCCGTCGGACAGCGCCCAGCAGAAGTACCAGACTGCGCTCGCCGGCGGTTCGGCGCCCGACCTCGGGATAGTCTCGACCGCCTACCTGGCCCCGCTCGTCGCCCAGAACGCCGTCATCTCACTCGACGACTTCGTGGCGGCATCACCGCAGCACGACGAATACGACGCCGGAATTCTCGAGTCGGCACGTGAATCCGGCGGCGGTGAGCACCTGTACGGTCTCCCCTACACCAGCAACAACGCCACCCTCTGGTACCGCGCCGACTGGTTCGCCGAAGCCGGGATCGAACCCCCCGACACGTACGACGAATTCTACGAGGCCGCACAGACTCTGACCGACAAGGACGACGGCCGTTACGGATTCACCATCCGCGGTGGCGCCGGATCGATCTACCCGCTGCTGCAGTACATGTTCGCCAGCACCGGTGTCGAGAGCTTCTTCGAAGACGGCGAGTCGACGCTGAACCGTCCCGAGATGGTCGACGCCATCGCACGGTTCGCGGCGCTCTACGACGTCGACACCCCGACCGCCGACGTCAACAACGGCTTCCCGCAGATGGTCGCCAGCTTCGGCGGCGGTTCGGTGGCCATGATGCAGCACAACCTCGGCTCGCTGAGCAACCACGAGAAGGCTCTCGGCGACAAGGCCGGAGCTGTGGCGCTGCCGCGCAACGAGGACGGAAAGCGCACCGTCATGACGGACCCGTTCCCGTCGTACACGGTGTTCAAGAGCAGCCGGCATCAGGCCGCGGCGTGGAAGTTCGTCGAGTTCATGACGTCCCAGGAATCGCAGGCGTACTGGAACGAGCGCGTCGGGCAGATCCCGGTCAACAAGACTGCGCGCTCGGCTCCCGAGTTCGCGAACATGCCGTCGGTGCAGGCTGCGCTCGCAGCACTGGACGACCCGGCAACCGTACTGGTCACCCCTCCGGACTACCTGCCCGACTTCGGGAAGATCGTTCAGGTGCAGATGCTCGGGCAGTGGCAGAAGGTGCTCATCGGGCAGCTCAGCGCACAGGATTTCGCCGACGACTTCGCCGAGAAACTCGATCGCTCCATGGCCAAGTACATCGCCCGCCAGGGCAAGTAGAAGATTTCGAACAGGAAGCGAATCACCATGTCCAGCGTGATCACAGAAGTCGCCGTGCAGGTTTTCAAGACCGAGGCACGCACCTCGGTCGACTCGTACGGTCATCGCCATCCCGGCCCGTCCGTGCCCGCGACGGGGGCGCTCCTGCGGATCACCGACTCCGACGGCGTCAGCGGCTACGTACTGGGCAAGCCGAACTACCTTCGGCAGGACCAGGTGGAGCAGCACTTCCGGCCCGTCCTGATCGGCTCCGATCCGCTGGCACGCGAGGCGATGGACAAGAAGTTCGCGATTCGTCAGCGCACACGGGCGGTCGAACTTCCCGAGCACAGTTGCAGCTACCTGGACCAGGCATTGTGGGACCTGGCAGGCAACAAGTTCGACACGCCGGTGTGGAAGCTGCTCGGCGGTGCGCGCACCGAGATCAAGGCGTATGCCAGCACCATGTGCGGCGACGACATCGAAGGCGGCCTCGCCACCCCGGAGGACTACGCGAACTTCGCGGTCGCGCTGAAGAGGCAGGGCTACCAGGGCATCAAGCTGCACACCTGGATGCCTCCGCTGCCGGGCTCCCCGAATCTGACCCGGGACATCGACGCGTGTGCCGCCGTGCGTGATGCCGTCGGCGACAACTTTTCGCTGATGCTCGACGGGTACCACTGGTACTCGCGCACCGACGCTCTGAGGCTCGGTCGCGAGCTGGACCGGCTGAAGTTCGATTGGTTCGAGGAGCCGATGGACGAGTTCTCGCTGCGCTCGTACAAGTGGCTCGCCGACCAGATCGACACCCCGGTGATCGGACCCGAGACCACGCCGGGCCGGCACCGATCCCGTGCCGACTGGATTGCGAACGAGGCGTGCGACATCCTGCGGGTCGGGGCCATGAACGGTGGTGGCATCACACCGGCCCTGAAGACGATGCACATGGCCGAGGGCTTCGGACTCGAATGCGAGATCCACGGCAACGGCGCCCCGAACCTCGCGCTCGTCGGAGCCGGCAACAACGTCCAGTGGTACGAGCGCGGTCTGCTGCACCCGCACGTGGATTACGACTGGGTGCCGCCGCACCTGAATTCCATCGTCGACCCCGTCGACGAGAACGGCATGGTGGCGATGCCGCAGAGACCGGGTCTCGGCGAGGACATCGATCTCGACTACATCGCGGCCAACCTCGTCGCGGAGTACTGAATGCGCCACGTCGCCGCCACCGAACACGGGTCAGTAGGTGATATCGCGTTCAGAATGAGAGATAGTGTCTTCATGGTGACAGAAGACATGCGTGGGGCAGCGCCGGAGACCCAGCCGGTCAAATCTGCCGAGCGCACCATCCACATCCTCGAGACGCTCGCCGCATCGCCGACGCGTATGAGCCTCGGCGAGTTGCAGGAAGCGTGCAAGTATCCGCGCTCGAGCCTGCACGCCCTCCTGCGCACGCTCAAGGATCTGCGGTGGATCGAAGCCGACGAGTCCGGGTCGCGCTACGGCATCGGCACCCATGCGCTGCTCGCCGGCACGTCGTATCTCGACAAGGATTCGGTCGTCTCGAGGGCAGCAGCGGTGCTCGAGGCGCTCCGGTCGGAAGTCAGTCATACCGTCCACTTCGCGCGGCGCGACGAGGCCAGCGTCATCTATCTCGCCAGCCGCGGTTCGAAGGTCGAGGTTCGGCGTATGCACCGCGTCGGCCGCAAGCTGCCGTGTCACGTCACCGCGCTCGGGCAGGCCCTGCTCGCCGAGCTCACGACCAGCGAGGTCCGGGAGATGCTGCCGGCGAAACTCGAGCGATTCACCGAGAACTCCATCGTCGACATCGACGACCTCGTCACCGAACTGGGCGAGGTGCGCAACCGCGGGTGGGCCCTGGAACGAGAACAGGGGACGGTCGGCGTGGTGTGTATCGCAACCGTCGTGCCCTACCGAATCCCCGCCACCGACGCCCTCAGCGTGTCCATGCCCGCCGAGGTCGCGTCGTACCCGGGTGAGCTGGAGCGGATCGCCGGCGTGCTCACGAAGCACGCGTCCGCCTGGGCCCGGGAATTGAGGGCCGAGGGGGTGCGATGACGTGACGGCACCGTGCACCCGAGACCGACCGGGGCCGCGCCGTGCGCCGTCGAGGCGTGCGGCCCGCCGGACCCTCCTGGTAGCTTTCAGGTCGAATCGAGCACACTGACGGGCTTTGCGCGGTACCCGTTTGGCCACGAGCAGGAAGCGACACGATGGAGAACGGCATTTCCACCAACGGATCGGGCAGCAACGGCTCCGCCGGCACGAACTCGGCATCGGAGTCCCCTTTCGCTGAACCGAGCACGGGCGGGCTGACCGGCAGCAACGGCAACGGCAACGGCAAGTCCACGACCAGCTCCGCCGAGACGTTCACCTTCCCGCTGCCGACGCGCAGCTCGGGTTCGCACAGCACCGAGGAGCCGGCCGAGGCCTCCGACACGACGGCGTCGCTCGAATCTCGTGGGCGCACCGTCATGCGACGCAACGCGATGGGAGTGGCAGCCGTGCGAGTCGCGGGCCGTCTTGCACACACCGAACTGCTCGAGGAGCACCTCGCGTCGGCGAGCAGTCACTCCGCCGATCCCACCGTGGACGCCGACGAACTGCTGGCGTTGCTCGGCGAGTACCTCGTCGCGGCCGGGTTCGAGCGCCCCGAGATCCATGCCGAGCTGAACGGCCAGTCGATCGTCGTCGACCTGCGCTCGCCGTCCGCGACCGCACGCTGACCCCCGCCGCCGGGCGCCGTCAGGGCCACAGCACCTCGCGGATCCACCGGCCGGACTCGCGGCGGTAGAGCTGGCGCACGTGCCTGCGCCCGGCGTCCGCCTGCCAGAACTCGACACTGTCGGGGACGATGCACCATGCCCGCCACGTTCCGGACACGAAGTCGGGGTCGGCCTCGATGCGGGCCACCGCCGCCGCGACGGCGCGTTCGTATTCGGCGGGATCATCCAGGACCTCGCTCTGACGACTGGCCGCGGCCACGGCCCGCGCGGTGACCGACCGTTCGCGGAAGTCGCGGGCGGAGAGCGCCGGATCGCCCTCGACGACGGAACCGCGCACCCGCACCTGCCGACCCTGTTCTCGCCAGTAGAACGACAGCGCCGCAACGGCATTCGTGGCCAGTTCACGCCCCTTCGGCGAGCGTGTGTCACCCGAGAACCAGAAGCCCTGCTCCGTGACGTCCTTGAGGAGCAGGAAACGTGCGTCCGGGTTGCCGTCGGAATCGACGGTCGACAGCGCGGCGGCGTGCGGTTCCGGAACACCGGCCACCGCGGCCTGCGTGATCCAGTCGAGAAACAGTGTTGTCGGCGACTCCGGAAGCGCGTCGACGGGCGGAGGCGTCTCGCCGCCGAGAGCGGGCAGGGCGCGAATCCACGCGCGGGTGTCCGGAAACGACGAACGGTCGGGTGTGGTCGGCATGTGCCGACAGTAGCCGCGGCCCGGGCTTCAGACCGACGCGGCCGGATCCGTCGGCCCCACCAGCATCCAGCGGTGACCGAACGGATCGATGAGTGTCGCGTTGCGGTGTCCGTGGCCCTCCGAGATCCACCGTTCCACCTTGCCGCCGGCGTCGCGGGCACCCGCCAGGACGGCATCGGGATCGTCGACGGACAACATCAGGCTCACCGACGTCGAACCCGATTCCGGCGCCGTCAGACCCATCTCGGGGAACTCCTCGGCGAGGTAGATCATGCCGCTCGGCAACCGCAGTTCCGCATGACCGACCCGGCCGTCCTCCATGACGATCGGCTCACCCACCACCTCGGCGCCGAACACCTTGGAATACCACTCGATGGCCTCGACACCCCGCCGCACCGTCAGATACGGCAGCGCGCCGGGAACGGGGACTTCCGGAGCCATCGTCACCTCCCAGTGTCCGCGGTGCGTCGAGTCCCAGTGTGCTCCCTCAGGCAGAGGCCGGAGGTTGCAACATCGCCCACTTGTTGGACGTGAGCCGGAAACTCGGGAAATCGGAGAGCGCCGCAACCGATTCCCAGGTGCGTTCGTAACCGGTGTGCGTGATCCGCCAGTTTCCGTCGGGGCACCGAAGATAACGATCGTGATAATAGGCAGACCCGCGCAGCAGCATGCCGTCCTCGGGAATCAGCGTGGTGTCCGCGAGAAACCACACCCCTACCGCGGTGTCACCGGTGACGGTGATCTCGGGCTGGCCGCACTGATGCTCGGTGATGACGTGGGTCCCGAGAGTGTTCTCGAGGAAGGACACGAATGAGTCACGGGAATCGAACGTGAGGTATTCGCTGTACGTCGCCGTGACGTCCGGGACCATCGTGTCGGCGAACTCCACCCACGACTTCGTGTCGAGAGCACGTGAATAACGGTGCTTGAGCTGCTCGATCTGTTTGATTGCTTCGAGATCCATGACCCCCGCCTCCTGTGCAGCGAACATGCAAGCCCTGGACTGCAGATTAGTCGGACAATCTGCAGGTTCGCCTTGGTTTCCCCCGTTTTGCCCAGATCATGCATATTCAGGCCGTGATCCGGGACACGAAAAGGTTACGAAATGACTGCATGGCCTACGCAACAGCACGCTGTTCACACTACCTTAGGCTACCCTCACTCGGCGAGGGCCTGAGCCCGCAGGCTCCCACCGGCCCGAGGGTCCCGCGCCTCAGTCCATCGGCGTTCGAATCCATCTGCTGCACAGCACTTTTAGGCATCTATCCGGGCACCCTCGATCCGAAGGGTCCAATGACGCCGGACGCCGGACGGGATTTCTGTGACCCCGAATCCACAGGTAACCCGCCCGACGCTATCGTGACGCTGACGTGGTCACGTGAGAGGGGAATCCATGGATCCGGCCCGCATACCGGTGATCGTCGGAGTCGGCGACATCCGCTCCGGCCGTGCAGGCGATCCGGCAGCCCCGCGTGAACCGCTCGACCTGATCACCGACGCCGCACGTGCCGCCCTCGCCGACAGCGGCTCCGCGACCCTCGGCTCCCGAATCGACGCAATCCATGCGGTGAAGACCGTCAGCTGGTCGTACGACGACCTCCCCGGACTGCTGGCCGCCCGGTTGAATCTGCCGTCACCACGGTCGAGCACGTCCCCGATCGGCGGCCACTGGCCCGCGGCGCTCCTCGACCGCATCGGCGACGACATCGCCTCGGGCCGGTCGTCGGCAGCGCTCCTCGTCGGCGGTGAGTCGCAGGCGACCATGACGGCGCTGCGCAAGTCGGGCACCGATCCCGCGACGCTGGGCTGGGCGTCGGCGCCGGGCGGTCCTCCCGCGTTCGATCCGGCGGATCTCGGGAGTCCCGCGATGCAGCGCGCGGGCCTGATCGTTCCGACCCGGGTGTATCCGCTGTTCGAGAACCGGGTCGCGCACGAGTCGGGCCTCGGCCCCGACGAGTCGCTGGCGGAGTCGGCCCGGATGTATTCGGCCTTCTCCGAACTGGCGGCGAAGAACCCGGCGTCGTGGACGTCCGAGGTGTATTCCGCCGAGGAGATCGCCACGGTGGGTCCGGGCAACCGGATGGTGTGCGAGCCGTACCCGTTGATGCTCAACGCCATGCCGTTCGTCGATCAGGCCGCCGCGGTGCTGGTGTGCTCCCTGGCCGTCGCGCGCGAACACGGCGTTCCGGAAGACCGCACGGTGTACGTGTGGGGCGGCGCGGGAGCCACCGATCCCGTGGACGTCTTGAGCCGCAACGGTTTCGGCACGTCCACGGCTATGACGGGCGCGGTGCACCGGGCACTGTCGCGGACCTCGATCGACGCCTCGGAACTCGACATCGTCGACGCGTACAGCTGCTTCCCGGTGGTGCCGAAGCTACTGACCCGCACGCTCGGCCTGCCCGCAGGCATCGTGCCGAGCGTGACGGGCGGCCACTCCTTCTTCGGCGGTCCCCTCAACAGCTACACGCTGCACTCGATCGCCGAGGTCACCCGCCGTTTGCGGGAGGGCGCGGGACCGGCGCTGGTCCACGGCAACGGCGGCTATCTGACGTACCAGCACGTCGTGTTGCTGGCGGGCGCCCCGCACCCGGATGGATACGTCGGCGATCCGGAACCGGCGCAACTCGCGTCGGAGGCGCCGGAACTCGTCACCGGCTACGAAGGACGAGCCGACATCGTCACGTCGACGGTGGAGTACGGGCGGGACGGCGCCCCGGCGACCGGCTTCGTCGTCGCGCACACCCCCGACGGCCGGCGTCTGTCCGGACGTACCGGCGCCGAGGAGGCGGTCGCGCTGTCCGCATTCACCGAGACCCCGGCACGGTCGGTGATCGGGCGGACCGTTCACATCACGGACCGCGACGGCATCCTGTCGCTGCGGTTCTGACGGCCGCCGCCCTACCAGCGCAGTTCGCCCTTCGCGACGTCGTCGGCCAGCGACCGGACGTAGTCGAGTTCGGCGACCAGGACCGCCCGCCGGTACTCGTCCTCGACGAGGAACAGTCGCGGAAGAAACGTCCCGGCCTCGGTGAGGCCGGCGTCGAGCCCGGCCAGTTGCTGCTCGAGAACCGCGATCCGCGAACGCAGGGCATCGAGTGCGTCGCCGGAGTCGAGACTCGGCAGGAACGCCAGCGCGGCCGGAAATTCCGGGAATTCGCGCACCGGCTCCGCGACCATCCCCCGCAGCCAGTGGGTCAACGTTGCCGCACCCGTTCCGGTGAGCCGGTACGTCGTGCGTTCGGGGCGATTCTCGGCCCGTTCCGTCGACTCGACCTCGATCAATCCGTCGCGCAGCAGGCGTTCGATCGTCTGGTACACACTGTTGCGCTGCGCGACGTTGACGACCTCGTCCTTGTGCCGCTCCTTGATCAGTTGCTGCATGCGGTAGGCGTGCATCGGCTCTTCCGACAGCATCGACAGCACGGCCATCGCCAGCACGGATCTACGCGGTGAGGACATTCGTCGAGCATATCCGCGACAGTGTGTTAGTCATTTTATGTATAGTAACTTTATGACTAACAAGGTGCTGATCATCGGAGGAGGCATCGCCGGACCGGTCACGGCGATGGCCATGCAACGGGCCGGACTCGACCCTGTGGTGTACGAAGCGCATGACCACGGCGCGGACGGCGTGGGCGCATTCCTGACCCTCGCGACCAACGGTCTGGAGGGACTGCACGTACTGGATCTCGATCGTCAGGTCACCGGACTCGGGATGGACACCCGCCGAATGCGGATCGTCAGCGGAAGCGGGAAACAACTGGCCGAGTTCGACAACGGAGGCCTCACCTCGTTCGGAACGCCGTCCCAGACGCTGCGCCGCGCAGACCTCTACCGCACCCTGCGCGACGAGGCACTGCGACGGGGAGTACGCATCGAATACGGCAAGCAACTCCGGGACGCCCGCCTGGACGGCGATCGGGTCCACGCCGACTTCACGGACGGCACATCGGCCGACGGCGATCTGCTCGTCGGCGCCGACGGGCTCCGGTCACGCACCCGGTCCATCCTCGATCCGCACGCACCCGACCCCCGGTATCTCGGCCTGCTCAACACCGGAGGATTCGCGACCGGCCTCACCCTGGACGGCGAACCCGGCGCGGCCCACTTCCACTTCGGCAAGCGGTGCTTCTTCGGCTACCTCATCCATCCGAGCGGTGACGTCTGGTGGTTCGCCAACCCCGGGCGCCGCACGGAACCGACGGCAGGCGAACTCGCCTCGATCACGCCGGAGCAGCAGCGCACCGAACTGACCGAGCTGTTCTCGCGCGACGCCGGACCCGCCCTGCAGATCATCGACGCCACCGAGCACATCATCCGGAGCTGGAGCACCTACGACCTTCCGACCGTGCCGACGTGGCGCAACGAGCGGATGGTGATCATCGGGGACGCGGCACACGCCACGTCCCCGTCGTCCGGGCAGGGCGCCTCCATGGCCATCGAGGACGCCCTCGTCCTCGCGCGATGCCTGCGGGACAACCGGGACACCGCCGTCGCCCTGGCAGCGTACGAGACCGCACGGCGCACCCGGGTCGAGCGAATCGTCGCCCAGGGCAGACGAAACGGCAGCGGCAAGGCACCCGGACCGGTCGGGCGCGTGATCCGCGACCTGACCCTGCCGACCGTCATGCGGATGGTCGGCCGCCGCGACAGTCTGCGCTGGATGTACGACTACCGGATCGAGTGGTGACCGGGCGGGGTCGCTAATCCAGCTCGGCGGCCAGCTCCATCCACTGTTCCTCGGTGGCTTCCTTCTCCGCGACGACCTGCTTGAGCTCGGTGTCGAGCTTCTGCAGCTTGTCCGGATCGGTGGCCGCCTCCGCCAGCTTCTCGTGCAGCTTCCGTTCCCGGTCGTCCAGCTTCGCCACGGCCCGCTCGAGACGCGACAGTTCCTTGCGCGCGGCGCGTTCGGCGGCCCCGTCCCGCACCTGCTTGGGGGCCGACGCACCGGTTGCCGTCGACGCCACCGACGGTGCGCCGGTGTCGACCATCTTCGCCCGGCGACGCAGGTAGTCCTCGATCCCGCCGGGCAGGTTGGTCAGCTTGCCGTCGCCGAACAACGCCCACGTGGAGTCACAGATGCGTTCGATCAGGTACCGGTCGTGGCTGATGACGACCATCGTGCCCGCCCAGCCGTCGAGAATGTCCTCGAGTTGCTGCAGCGTGTCGATGTCGAGGTCGTTGGTCGGCTCGTCGAGCAACAGCACGTTCGGCTCCGACATCAGCACACGGGTCAGCTGCAGCCGGCGACGCTCGCCACCGGACAGGTCACCGACCGGTGTCCGCTGCCGGGCCGGAGTGAATCCCAGCCGTTCGGCGAGCTGCCCGGCCGATACCTCCTTGTCGCCCAACGTGATCCGCTCGGCCACGTCCTTGACGGCCTCGAGCACCCGCATGTTCGTCGGCAGGTCGTCGAGTTCCTGACGGAGCCAGCCGATGTGCACCGTCTGCCCCTGGATGCGCTTGCCCGACGCCGGCGAGATCTCCCCGGCGAGCGTGCGCAGGAGCGTCGTCTTGCCGGAGCCGTTGACGCCGACCAGGCCGACACGCTCCCCCGGCGCCAACCGCCACGCGAGGTCGTCGACGAGCACCCGGCCGTCCGGCGTCTCCAGGCGCGCATCCTCGAGTTCGATGACGACCTTGCCGAGCCGGCGCTGCGCGAACGACGCCAGCGCAACGTTGTCGCGGGGCGGTGGGACGTCCGCGATCAACGCCTCGGCGGCCTCGATCCGGTACTTCGGCTTGGACGTGCGGGCGGGGGCACCGCGCCGCAGCCAGGCCAATTCCTTGCGGGCGAGGTTGCGGCGACGTTCCTCGGACGCGTCGGCCTGCCGGGAGCGCTCCGCCCGGGCGAAGATCCAGTCGTTGTAGCCGCCCTCGTAGCTTTCGACCTTGCCGCCCACCACTTCCCACGTGCGGTTGGCGACGGTGTCGAGGAACCACCGGTCGTGGGTCACGACCACCAGCGCGCTGCGACGGCTGACGAGATGTTCCGCCAGCCACTGCACACCCTCGACGTCGAGGTGGTTGGTCGGCTCGTCGAGCACCAGCAGGTCGAGGTCCTGGACGAGCGCGGCGGCCAGTGCGACGCGTCGCCGCTCACCACCGGACAGCCCGTCGACCGACACCTCGAGCCCCAGGTTGTCGATGCCGATGCCGGCCAGGATCGACCGGATGCGGGCGTCGCCGGCCCACTCGTGGTCGGCGACCCCGAGCGGTCCGAGCACCACGTCGCCGACGCTGGAACCGGGCGGCAGGACGCCGCGCTGGGTCACGACCGCCATGCGCAGGCCGCCGACCCGGCTGACACGTCCGGAATCGGGCGCCTCCACTCCGGCGAGCACCTCGAGCATGGTCGTCTTGCCACCGCCGTTGAGGCCGACGACGCCGATGCGTTCGCCTTCCTGCACTCCGAGGGATACCGAATCGAGCAGCGGCTTGATGCCGAAGGACTTCGATACCTGCTCGAGATTGATCAGATTCGCCATCAGTGCGATCCCTCCGCCGCGTCGTTGATTATTCGGGCGCCCGGTACGGGTCCGCTGGCGACCCGCACCGTGCGACACACCCCCGCACCTGCGAGTTCTGCGCTGACCCGGACCGCGGCATCCGCTTCAGCACATAGAAAGGCACAGGTCGGGCCCGACCCGGAGACGATGCCGGCCAGTGCGCCCGCCGCGACCCCGGCACGCAGCGTCCGCCGCAGGCCCGGATTCAGCGAGAGCGCGGCCGACTGCAGGTCGTTGCCCAGCAACGGGGCCAGCGTTGCGGCGTCGCCCGTGGTGAGCGCGTGCATCAGGTCTTCGGGTCCGCCGAGTCGCGGCGGATTCCCGTCGGCACGCAGCCGGTCCAGCTCCCGGAACACGGTCGGTGTGCTCAAGCCGCCCTTCGCGAGCGCGAGCACCCAGTGGAACGTGCTGCGGGAGAGCACCGGCAGAAGTCGCTCGCCGCGTCCCGTCCCGACCGCGGTGCCACCGTGGAGGGAGAACGGAACGTCGCTGCCGAGCTTCGCGGCGAACCCGTCGAGTTCCTCCCGCGACAGGTCGAGTTGCCACAGCGCGTTGAGCCCGACCAGCGTCGCCGCGGCGTCCGCGCTGCCGCCGGCCATGCCCCCGGCCACCGGGATGCCCTTGTCGATGGCGATCTCCACGTCCGGGCGCCGCCCCGACTCGGCCGCGAGCATCTCGGCGGCCTGCCACACGAGGTTGCTGCTGTCGGTGGGCACGACGCGGGCGTCCTCGCCGCGGACCGTCACCGACAGCGTCTCCGCGGGGACCACCGACACCGTGTCGCTGAGCGAGAGCGCCTGGAACACCGTGTTCAGCTCGTGATAGCCGTCGTCGCGCAGGTCCCCGACGGCCAGATGCAGATTGACCTTGGACGGGGCCCTGACTACGACGGGGCGAGGAACGACGGAAAGCACAAGGGTAGAGCTTAGGCGCTCCCGGTACGGGTGCGGAAATGCGCACCATCACGCACTTTGCCACTCACCGCGTCACAGGTGCGGGCCGAGCCGGGTGGTGAGGCTGCCGCCCCGGGCGAGGGGCAGACGGGTCCGCGCCGACCGGATGTCGCCGGTGACGTCCGCGGGCCGGTCGTCCGGGTACCGCAGCTCACTCGTGACGGCCGCCGGGCCGTCCAGGACGTCGTGTGAGACGGTGCCGACGCCGAGTTCCAGCTGGTGCCGGAGCAGCGGCAGGGCGCCGAGATCGGCGTTGGTGACCCCGACCCAGCGTCCCGTCGCCTCTCCCGCCCGGCCGATCTGCACCCGCTCACGCAGGAGCAACGTGGACGACTCGGCGAGGGACACCGTTGTCTCGACGCGATGCTCCGCGCCGCCCGCGATCACCGTGGGTTCGAGCGCGCAGTCGAGTTCGGCGTCGTCCTCGACCTCCACCGACCACTGCGCCGTGGACAGCACACGACCCCGGCCGGGCAGGGCCAGGGACGCCGCGACGCTGCGCAGCGTCAGCCGGGCACCCGACAGCACCCGGACGGTGACGTCCCAGTGGTCGCCGCCGAGCGGGGTCGCCGCGGTGCCGATCACGTGGACCGTGTCGCGGCCGGTGATCCGCGCCGCCAGTCCCCCCACCGCGGAGATCCGCGGACTGCGGTCGGGGGACGCGACGATCGTCAGTTCGGTGCGCACTACTAGTGCACGTCGGCGAGGGTGCGCACCTGCTCGCGCACCCACTCCAGCGCCGGGCCGGACGACGGGTCCTCCGTCAACGAGATCAGCGCCGTGGGCCTTCCCTCGCGGACCTGCTCGGCGTCGCGCCGCATCACCCCGAGATCGGCTCCGACCATGGGGGCGAGGTCCGTCTTGTTGATCACGAGGAGATCCGAGAACGTCACGCCGGGACCACCCTTGCGGGGAACCTTGTCACCGCCCGCGACGTCGACGACGAAGATCTGCACGTCGATCAGGCCCGAGGAGAACGTCGCGGTGAGGTTGTCGCCGCCCGACTCCACCAGGATCAGATCGAGCGGCGGGTTGGCCGCGATCAGGTCGTCGATGGCGTCGAGGTTGGCGGTGATGTCGTCGCGGATGGCCGTGTGGGGGCACCCACCGGTCTGCACCGCGGCGATGCGCTCGTCCGGCAGCACGGCGTGGCGGCGCAGGAAGTCCGCGTCCTCGGTGGTGTAGATGTCGTTGGTGAGCACGGCCAGCGACAACTCCTCGCGCAGTTGCCTGCACAACGCGGCGACGAGCGCCGTCTTGCCCGATCCGACGGGCCCGCCGATCCCGATCCGGACCGGCTCCCCCGCCACCCGGACCCGCCGGGGACGGTCGTGCTGATGGTCGTGGGGTTCACCATCGATGAAATGCGGTGGCATGGTTGATCTCTCCTTACTGGGGTACAGCTGAGTGTCACGACACGAACAGGGGGCGGTCCCGCAGAACGTGCCGCTCGGCGACGACATCCATGAAGGGGTCGGACACGCTGGACAGTCCGGTCACGCA
The DNA here is from genome assembly GCF_001583455.1 of Rhodococcus sp. LB1. NCBI lineage: Bacteria > Bacillati > Actinomycetota > Actinomycetes > Mycobacteriales > Nocardiaceae > Rhodococcus > Rhodococcus sp. LB1. Next base: position 27,961 of record NZ_LTCZ01000335.1, read on the forward strand.
CTGGCCGGCGATGTCGTCGCACAGGTCGGACAGCGCGAACGTGCACGCGGCGACCTGCGCGGGGTCGAGAGCGAGCAGACGCTGCGCGGCGATCGCGGACCCGGTCATGGTGGTGTAGACGACGACCAGCGCCGCCTCCCGGGGTCCGACCGCGGTGACCGTTCCGACCACCCCCGAGACCACGGGCAGGTGCGGACGCGTGCCGAGCGGCGACCAGTCGTGCTCGGGCCACGTGGTGCGGGCCAGGCGCAGCAGACCTCTCCCCTGCGCCCGCGACGACGACCGCGCCGCCGGGGACGGGGTTCGCGCATCCATCTCGGCGTCGGCGTGTTCGGCGGTGAGCCTGCCGGCGCACACCGCCGCGGTGATCGATCCCCCGACGAGCCCGACGGTCCGGATCCGGCGCCGCAGGAACGCCTCCATCGTGGCGACGTCGCGGACGACACCGCTCGCGACGGCCTCCTCGATGCCGCCCGAATGCACGTGACCGCCCGTGGGCAGCCTCGAATCGGCGAGGGACATCAGGTGAGCGAGGCGCATCAGAACAGGAAGTATCGCTGGGCCATCGGCAGTTCCGCCGCCGGCTGCTCTTCCCACACGTCGCCGTCGATGCGGACCGTGAACGTGTCCGGGTCCACCTCGATCCGCGGCTGCGCGTCGTTGCGGGGCATGTCGGCCTTGCCCCGCGACCGCACGTTCGCGACCGGGACGAGTCGACGGCTCAGGTCGAGCCGATCCGCCAGTCCGTCCTCGAGGGCATGCGGAGCGACGAAATGCACGGACGTGGCGGCCGCAGCCTTGGGCGCCGCCCCGAACATCGGACGCGGAAGCACCGGTTGCGGAGTCGGTATGGACGCGTTGGCATCTCCCATCGCAGCCCACGCGATCATCCCGCCCTTGATCACCGCGTGTGGCCGGACACCGAAGAACGCCGGATCCCACAGCACCAGGTCGGCGAGCTTGCCGACCTCGACCGATCCGATCTCGGCCTCCAACCCGTGCGCGACGGCGGGGCAGATCGTGTACTTCGCCACGTACCGCTGGACGCGCTGGTTGTCGGCGCCGTTGTCGCCGGACAGCAAACCCCTCCGCCGTTTCATCACGTGCGCCGTCTGCCACGTGCGCAACACGACCTCGCCGATGCGTCCCATCGCCTGCGAGTCACTGCCGATCATGGAGATGGCGCCGAGGTCGTGCAGCAGATCCTCCGCCGCGATGGTGGACGGCCGGATGCGGCTCTCCGCGAACGCCAGATCCTCCGGGATCTTCGGGCTCAGGTGGTGACACACCATGAGCATGTCGAGATGCTCGTCGAGGGTGTTGACCGTGTGCGGCCGGGTCGGGTTGGTCGAACTCGGCAGGACGTTCCCGTGCGCGGCCACCGTGATGATGTCCGGCGCGTGGCCGCCCCCCGCCCCCTCCGTGTGATAGGCGTGGATAGCGCGTCCGGCGATGGCCGCGAGAGTGTCCTCGACGAAACCAGCCTCGTTCAACGTGTCCGAGTGGAGGGCCACCTGCACTCCCGCAGCGTCCGCGACGGTGAGACACGCGTCGATGGCCGCCGGAGTCGAACCCCAGTCCTCGTGCAGCTTGAACCCGGAGACGCCGCCGCGCAGCTGCTCCCACATCGACTCGGAGCTGACCGTGTTGCCCTTGCCGAGCAGCGCGATGTTCATCGGCCAGCCGTCGAGTGCCTCCAGCATCCGGGCGGTGTGCCACGAACCGGGGGTGACGGTGGTGGCCTTGCTGCCCTCGGCGGGGCCGGTGCCGCCGCCGATCATCGTCGTGATGCCGCCGCCCAGCGCCTCGTCCATGATCTGCGGGCAGATGAAGTGCACGTGACAGTCGATACCGCCTGCCGTGAGGATCTTGCCGTTCCCGGCGATGATCTCGGTGGACGGACCCACCACCAGATCGGGGTGGACCCCCGACATCGTGTCGGGATTGCCTGCCTTGCCGAGCGCGACGATGCGTCCGTCCCGAATACCGACGTCCGCCTTGATGATTCCCCAGTGGTCGACGACCACCACGCCGGTGATCACCGTGTCGGGCGCGCCCTCGGCGCGGGTCGCGCGACCCTGGCCCATGGACTCGCGCAACACTTTTCCGCCACCGAACACCGCTTCGTCGCCGGCCAGTCCCGGCCCGCCGCTGCGGTCCTCGGTGATCTCGATCAGAAGGTCGGTGTCGGCGAGCCGGATGCGGTCGCCGGTCGTGGGACCGAACAACTCGGCGTAGCGTGCGCGGCTGAGTTCGGTCATGACGCGTCCAGCTTTCCGGGAGGAGTGAGGCTCAGCCCGTGCACTTCACGGGTCCCGCGCAGGGGTACGAGTGAAATCGTCTGCGCGATACCCGGTTCGAAGCGCACCGCGGTGCCGGCGGGAATGTCGAGCCGCAGCCCGTGGGCGGCGGAACGGTCGAATTGCAGTGCGTGGTTGGCCTGCGGAAAATGAACGTGGCTCCCGACCTGGACCGGACGGTCCCCGGTGTTGACCACCGCGAGTTCGGTGCGGGGAGAACCCTCGTTGAGCTCGATCACGCCCTCGGCGCACAAGACTTCACCTGGAATCACGGTCACCCCTACGCAATCGGATCGTGGACGGTGACGAGCTTGGTGCCGTCCGGGAACGTGGCCTCCACCTGCACGTCGTGCAGCATCTCCGGGACGCCTTCCATCACGTCGGACCGGGTGAGCACCTCACGACCGGACACCATCAGCTCCGCCACCGACCGGCCGTCGCGGGCCCCCTCGAGGATGTGATCCGTGATGAGGGCCACCGCCTCGGGGTGGTTCAACACGAGGCCGCGTTGCCGGCGCCTGCGCGCGAGTTCCGCGGCGTAGCTCAGGAGCAGACGCTCCTGCTCGTGGGGCGACAAGCGCATGTGTCCTCCTGCGGTCGGTGCGTCGCAATACTGCCACGAACTGCAGTGTGGCACCGCCCACGCCCGGAACGGCCGCCGTTCTCACCGCGGAAACATTCGTGACACGAACCCGTCACAGCGCCTTCCTAGCGTTCCCCCATGGCCATCTCCACTGCCGCCCATCCCCCACCCGGCGGCGACGCGTCGACGACCCGGACGCGCTCGCCCTGGTACACCAACCTGTTCGTCCAGCTCCTCGTCGGAATCGTCGGCGGCATCACCCTCGGCTGGCTGTGGCCGACGGTGGGGTCGGAGCTCAAACCGATCGGCGACACGTTCGTCAAGCTGATCAAGATGCTCATCGCGCCGTTGATCTTCACGGTGGTCGTGACGGGAATCGCCAAGGTCGGCGACGTCAAGGCCGTCGGACGGATCGGCGTGAAGGCACTGATCTACTTCACCGCCGTCACCGGGTTCGCGCTGCTCTTCGGGCTGGTGATGGGCAACATCGTCAAGCCCGGCGCCGGATTCGACATCGACCCGGCCACCCTCGCCGACGGCACCGAGCAGATCGCGGAGAAAACCGGCGGCGGTGAACTCCCCGGCGCCGTCGAGTTCCTCATGGACATCGTCCCGACCAGCGTGGTGGGCGCCTTCGCCGACAATATACTGCTGCAGGTCCTCTTCTTCGCCGTGCTCTTCGGTATCGCGCTGGCCAAGTACGGCGAGCACGGTCCCCCGCTGGTCCTCGAATTCGTCGACCACCTCAGCCACATCATCTTCATCATCATCGGCTGGATCATGCGGCTCGCCCCGATCGGCGCGTTCGGCGCGATGGCGTTCATCATCGGCCAGTACGGAATCTCCACCCTCGGGAGCTTCGCCGCGCTCATCGCGTGCTGCTACCTCGCCGGAGCACTGTTCGTCCTCGTCCTCGCACTCATTGCGAAGTTCGCCGTGGGACTGAACATCTTCACGTTCATCCGCTACACCAAGGAGGAGTTCGGTCTCGCGCTGGGAACCGCCTCGTCCGAGGCAGTTCTTCCCCGCATCATGACCAAGCTCGTCGGCGCCGGGAACTCGCAGGCCGCCACCGGCCTCGTGGTTCCGACCGGATACTCGTTCAACCTCGACGGGGCCGCGATCTATCTGTCCATCTCGACCCTGTTCCTCGCCCAGGCCACCGGCCACGACCTGTCCGTCGCCGACCAGCTCGGCGCGCTGTTCATCCTGCTCCTCACGTCGAAAGGCATGGCGGGCGTACCCGGGTCGTCGTTCCTCGCGCTGTCGGCGACCGCGACCGCGCTCGGGATCTTCCCCGTCGCGGCGGTCGCGGTGCTGCTCGGTGCCGACCGGATCATGGACTCGATGCGTGTGTTCGTGAACCTCCTCGGCAACTGTGTCGCCACGTTCGTCGTCTCGAACTGGGAAGGCCAGCTGGACAAGCAGAAGATGCAGGACGCCGTCCACGGAAGGCTCGGCCCCGGCGGCGCGGATCCCGTCGAGCAGCCGCCGGTCGTGGCCGAGTACGAGTCGCGTCAGTAGCCGGCGGGGATGCCGAACACCCTGATCGCATCGCGGTACATGCCGAGCTGCTGGTCCTTGGTCAGGGGCATCACTTCGGCGATCAGCTGACCGGCGCTGGTGATCGCGCTCATCGCCCCGACCACCGGCAGTCCGGCGACGTTGAAATCGACCGTTGCCCTGCGGATGTGGTTGGCCGACGTCACGATGATCGCGCCGCCCGCACCGAGCGAGCGGGCCAGCGGAACCGAGTTGAGCGCGTTGCCCACCGTCGATCCGGCACGATGCTCGGGGTGGATGCGTTGCGCCGGGACACCGTGCGACTGCAACCACCCCTGCATCGCGGCCGCCTCGGTGATGCCGTTCTGAGGGTTGCCGCCGGTGACGATGATCGGCGACATCGGCGAGGCCCACGACTGGACGAGCGCGGCCTGAAGACGGTTGATCAATTCCGGTCGCATCGCGCCGTCGGGGAGCAGTCCGAAACCGAGGACGACGATCGCGGTGGACGGACCCTGGATGGCCGGAAGTGGGTTCGGTGGCGTGAACGACGCAATTCTGATCGCGTTCAGCATCCCGTCGACGCCGGCGCGCATCCCACCGTCCATCGCGCCGAGCCGCGCGAGCGCGGTCTCCCGGGTGATCAGGTCGCCTGCGGCGTCGGCGTAGATGGCCTGCAACGCCAGCGCATTGGTGTCGCCGGGTTCTCCGGCGACGGCGCCACCGATGTCCGCGAGGGCGCCACGGGTGTCACCTGCGGCGAATCTGCCCTGCGCGCTGTTGAAGAGGTCGGCGGCCGAGGCGGACGCCGTCGCGGTGGTCGAGACCGCCAGAGCCAGGCAGAAGGCGGCGGTCATGACGGTGGCAAGCAGCGCCCTGACTGCTGAAGAAATGGGCCGAACACGAAACTGCGTCACGCTGAGACCTTTCCGTCGGATTTTCACGAAGTACACATGCGATGGTCCGTGGAGCGTCGGCGCCAGTGTAGTGACACTCGTGGGGCTGGTGGGAAAATCGTTACTTACCGTTACCCGCCGTCGATAGAGGACAGAAGATGTCCTCTATCGATGGCATCCTGAGATGCATGCGGGAAACTTCGGCACGACTCCTCAGGCTGCTGTCCCTGCTCCAGACCCGAAAGGACTGGTCCGGGGCAGAACTCGCCGACCGGCTCGGCATCACCCCACGCACGGTCCGGCGAGACGTCGAGAAACTCCGCGACCTCGGGTACCCCGTCGACGCGACGGTCGGGGTGGGCGGTGGCTACCAGCTCGGCGCGGGCGCGGAAATGCCGCCCCTGCTGCTCGACGACGAAGAAGTCCTGGCCGTCGCGCTCGGCCTGCAATCCGGCGCGACCGGCTCCGTGGTCGGCATCGGGGAGGCGTCGATGCGAGCGCTCACCAAGCTCCGGCAGGTGATGCCGTCCCGACTGCGACACCGCCTCGAGGCGCTGCAGGTCGACGTGGTCCACCGCGAGCCCGCGAAGAGCGCCGTCGACGCGCAGGTCCTGTCTGCCGTCGCCTCGGTGTGCCACAACCACGAACGACTCCGATTCGACTACAGCACCCACGACGGCACCGAGAGCCGCCGTGAAGTGGAGCCGTACCGGCTCGTCCGCGCCGGGCTGCGCTGGTACCTCGTCGCCTGGGACCTCACCCGCGCGGACTGGCGGTCGTTCCGGGTGGACCGCCTGACACCGAAGATCCCGACGGGACCGCGGTTCGTGCCCCGCGACCTGCCGCCCGGCGGCGCTGCCGAATTCGTTGCACGCGGAATCAACCGGGCCGTCACCCGGATCCGCGCACGGGTGCTGCTGCACGCGTCGATCGACGAGATCGCGACCCTGGTGCACGAAGACTGGGGAACTCTCGAAGAAATGCCCGACGGACGATGCGCGGTGGCGCTCGGCGGCGACTCCGTCCCGTCGATAGCCAACTGGCTCAGCGCATTCGGCGTCGACTTCACCGTCCTCGACCCTCCTGAGCTGCGCGAAGAGTGCCGACGGGTGGGTGAGCGTCACCGCCTCTTCGCCGACCGCTACGGTAACGCCTGACCGAGACGCCGTTCAGCCGTCACCGCGGACCGAAAATCCGTGGGAACCGAACGGTCCTGCGCGGCGTCCAACCAGGTGACGACAGAAAGGTCGGGGTAGTCGGGGATGCAGCACACGATTGTCGAGGAGGGGCGCGCGCGGGCGCCTGCGGGGACGGGAGCAGTCGGGAAGGTGCTCGTCGGGGGCCATCTGGCGCTCGGGGGCGCGACGGTGGTGATCATGGCGTTCTCGTTGGCGTTCGTGTGCACCCTCGACAACGGAACCCAGCCGTGGACGTGGCCGAGCAGGTATTCGACGGCCTGGTTCGTCGCCACGACCATCCTCGCCACCACGCTGTGGGCGCTCTTCGTCACGGGTGTGGTGATCTTCTCGTCGAGGCCTCGGCGGGCGCTCGGCACGGCCACATTCTTCGTCGCTGCTGCACTCGGAGCCGCTGCGGTGATCGGGCTGTTCGGTCCGTCGGAGAATTCCGCGCTGCAACTCTGGCTGGTCTGCGCCATGAATCTCGGGTATCAGGCCGCTCACCTGCGGTCGGCGTAGCCGGTCGGAAACGAGTCAAGGCCCCACTCTGACGAGTGGGGCCTTGCTCGAACGTCATGTCCCGGCGAACCGGGAAGTCATGGCCGTTCTCAGATCAGGGTGACGCCGGTGGCCTGCGGGCCCTTGTTGCCCTGGCCGATCTCGAACGAAACGCGCTGATTCTCCTCGAGCGTGCGGAAGCCGCCGCTCTGGATCTCCGAGTAATGGACGAACACGTCAGCGCTGCCATCCTCGGGGGCGATGAAGCCGAACCCCTTCTCGGAGTTGAACCACTTCACGATGCCCTCTGCCATGTAAATCTCCTCTAACACAGTAACTTCTTCAAGCAACCGGCTCGGTTACCTGGGTCATTGAACACGACCGTCTATGACAATTCCTGTGGAGGACGTCCAAACGCTCGCAACCATCGATTTGCGAGCGTGGGAAACACAAACACAAAACTTACGACCTCCAATAGTGAACCACACATCCGGTCGGTTGTCTCCCCCGGGCCGAAGTCGCGCAGGTCAGGGGATGAAATTGGCGTACACACCGGGCGCAACGGGTGCCACGATCCCGTCCGGCGCCCACGGCGCACCCTGACCGGGAAGGATGGTTACGCTCCCCGTCACCGACACCACGACGGTCCCGCTGCCGGTGGGCACGATGCGCTCGTCGTAGAAGCCGGCGAACTGCGGAAAGTCCGTGCTCACCCGGTACGACCCGAGGCCCCGGTATTCACATTGACCCAGCCGACCAGGAGTTCACCGTGCACGCCGGTCAGCCCCGCGTAGGCATTCGAGCGAACGAGCGCCGACCCCGGTCGTCCCGGAACCGGCCACGCCTGACCCTGCACCGTCGAGAACGGCGGGATGCCGATGACCGTGGGATTCCCCCTGTGAGTGCTTATTAACGTCCCGCGGTTGACAAGTACTCACGGCTGGGTGGCGGCGAGACGCACGAAGGCCGCGGCGTCGAGGGTCTCGCCGCGGGAGGACGGTGCGATGCCGGCCTCGCGCAGTCGTCGCTCCGCCTCCGCAGGTGAACCGGCCCAACCGCCGAGCGCGGCCCGTAAAGTCTTGCGGCGCTGAGCGAAAGCCGCATCGATGACGGCGAACACGCGGCGGCGGTGTTCGTCGTCGACGGGCCACGGCGGTTCGGCGTACCGGTCGATGCGCACCAGACCCGACTCGACCTTCGGAACGGGCCAGAACACCGCGCGCCCGACGGCGCCCGCACGTCGGACGGCGCCGAAGAAATTGGCCTTCACACTCGGCACACCGTAGATCTTGCTGCCCGGCGACGCCGCCAGCCGGTCTGCGACCTCGGCCTGCACCATCACCAGAGCGGTTCGGAGACTGGGCAATTCGGAGAACAAATGCAGCAGCACGGGCACCGCCACGTTGTACGGCAGATTCGCGACGAGAGCCGTGGGCTCACCGGGGATCTCGGACGGCTTGACCCGCATCGCGTCCGCGCCGACCACCGTCAGCCGGTCCGCGAGTTCCGGTGCCCGGTCGGCCACCGTGACCGGCAGTCGTGCCGCGAGGTTGGGGTCGATCTCGACGGCGACCACCTTGTCGACGACGTCGAGCAGCGCCAACGTCAGCGAACCGAGCCCGGGACCGACCTCGAGCACCGTGTCCTCACGTCCCACGCCCGCGGACGCGACGATGCGGCGCACCGTGTTGGCGTCGTGCACGAAGTTCTGCCCCAGCTGCTTGGTGGGGCGCACGCCGAACTCCTCGGCTAACGCGCGCACCTCGGCGGGGCCGAGCAGTGCGGCCTGACCTCGAGCGACGGGGGGTACTTCGGCTTCGGACACCAGGCGAACTTTAACGCACGCCGAGCCTGCCCGAGCACGACGGCCACGCTCCCCAGCCCTGCGTCTTCTGCGTCTTCGACGCGACGGCGATCTGCTCCTCACGGGTGGCGAGGTCGGCGCGCGGCGCGTACTTGAGTCCGCCCTGACGCTCCCACGTGTTCTGGTCGAACTGGACGCCGCCGAAGAATCCGTTGCCGGTGTTGATGGCCCAGTTGCCGGTGGCCTCGCACTGCGCGAGTGCGTCCCACACCGAACCGTTCTCGACGGGCGGCACCTCGGTGCCCGGCTTCGCGCCGACACGGATCACCTTCGGCTGAGCCGGCGTCGTGACCGTCGCGGACACCTGGTTGCGTCCGACTTCCTTGCCGTTGACGGTGTTGACCGCGAACGTGACGTCCTGGACGCCGGGCAGTCCCGGATTCTCGACCACGGTGCGGCTCTTGTTCATCGTCGGGTCCTCGATGCGCTGCTCCTCCGGAGCCAGCGGCAACGTCTCGACCTTCGTCTCGGTGCGGTCGCGCGTGACGGTCACGTCCATGCCCTCGGTCAACGGAGTGTCCGCAGCCGGGACGACGGTGTCGGCCTGCTCGAGCGGTGCGCCGTGCGCGGCGAGGAACTCCCCGACCGTCGGCGCGGCAATGCGCACGTCGGTGACCGGCAGCGCGCCGTCGGCGAGCTCGACGACGAGCGGATTGAGCACGTCGAGGGCCGCACCGTCGAGCGGAAGTCGCTGCGAACGGGACGCGGACACGTGCACGTCCTCGCCGAGTTCGAACTGCTTCAGCGCGTCCTCGACGGTGAGCGCGGTGGTCCACACCGTCTTGGGCTGACCGTCCACCGTCAGCGACACCTCACGCGCGCGGCGCAGCACCACGGTGTCCCCGTCGGACAGGGTCGCGTCGCGCTCCGGTGCCACGACGTCGCGGTCGGTGATCGAGTACCCGGCGTCGGACAGGGCGGCGTCGACGCTCGTGGTCATGGTGCTGAGCGAGATCTTCTCGCCGTCCACGTCGAGTGTGACGTTCTTGTGCCGGACCACGGCCATCACTCCGCCTGCGATCAGTGTGGCGAGAAGCAGGGCCACCACGGTGTAGAGCAGCGGCGAGCGAGCCGAGTTGATCTTCGTGAAGGGCGACATCGTGTTCCTTTACTTCAGACCGTCAGCGGAGTCCGAGCTTGCTGGTGCAGGCGGGCCATGCGCCCCAGCCCTGTGCCGCCTGGACCTTCTCGGCGACGGAGATCTGCTGTTCGCGGGATGCGAGGTCGGCGCGGGCGGCGTACTGGCTTCCGCCGAACGCCTCCCAGGTGCTCTGGGTGAACTGCAGTCCGCCGAAGAACCCGTTGCCGGTGTTGATGGCCCAGTTGCCGGTGGCCTCGCAGTGCGCGATCGAATCCCAGGTGGAGGCGTTGGAGATGGCGAGTTCCTTCACGCCGACCTTGACCAGTGCCGGCGCGGGCTCGCGGAGCACCTGCGAGCTGAGTTCCTGGCGTCCGGCCTCGACCCCGTTGACCGTCTTCACGGATGCGGTGACGGTGCGCTCGCCGGGGACTCCGGGGTTCTCGACGACGGTCTTGCCCTTGTCCAGCGCGGGATCCTCGACGCGGTTCTCGGGCGGTGCGATGGGCAGCGTCTCGGTGCGCGTCTCGGTGCGGTCGCGGGTGACGTGGATCTCGGCGCCTTCGACGACGGGGGCGTCGGCGGGCGGAACGACGGTGTCGGCCTGCTCGAGCGGCGCGCCGTTGGCCGCGAGGAGCGCACCGACGGTGGGGGCTGCCAGTCGGACGTCCGTGAGCGGTGCGCCACCGTCGGCGACCTTGACGAGCTTGGCGTTGACGACCTCGAGCGCGGTGCCCTCGAGCGGCAGGCGCTCGGAGCGGGACGCCGAGACGTGGACGTCGTCGGCGAGTTCGAACTGCTTCAGCGCGTCGTCGACGGTGAGAGCGGTGGTCCACACGGTCTTCGGCTGCCCGTCGACCGTCAGGTCGATCTCGCGGGCACGCCGCAACACCACGGTGTCGCCGTCGGAGAGCGACGCGTCGGCAGCGGGGGCGACCGCGTCACGCTCGCTGACGGCGTACCCGGCGTCGTCGAGCGCGCCACCGACGTCGGAGGCCATCGTGCCGAGCGAGATGGTCTCGCCGTCGACGTCGAGCGTGACGGTCTTGTGCCGCGCCACTGCCAGCGCACCGCCCACGACGAGCGTCGCGAGCAGTGCCGCGACGACTACGTAGAGAAGGGGCGATTTGGCGTTGTTGATTCTGGCTAAAGGCGACACATGAAATCCCAAGGCTGGCGAAGGTTTGATCACGGTACGGTAACGAATCGGCGATGGTCTGGCAACTTTGCCGCTACGACCTGCGTGTGAGATCACGAAAAGGTTGAGATCGGGGACAGTTTTGGCTTCACCGCGAAGGATCGCTTCTGGTCCGGACCACGTGCAAAACGCAGTATCTTGCGACATGCACCAAGAAGCCCGGAAGCGACCGGGCACTACTGACTGAGAAAGCTGGGGTTCCGTGCGCAGCAGATCCGATCGACTTCTGAGACTCGTCAGACGTCCGAGAGTGCCCGCGGTGATCGCCGCGCTGACGCTGCTCGTCACACTCGTCGCGCCCGGCCTCGCCGGCGCACAAGAGCCCGCACCGGGCAACAACTACACCATCGCCACCGACATCACGTTCGCCCCGTTCGAGTTCCAGGACGAGAGCGGCAAGCTCGTCGGAATCGACATGGACCTCCTCGCCGCCATCGCCGAGGACCAGGGGTTCACCTACCAGGTCAACCCCGTCGGATTCGACGCCGCACTCCAGGCGGTCACGGGCGGTCAGGCCAACGGCATGATCGCCGGCATGTCGATCACCGACGCCCGCAAGGCGACGTTCGACTTCTCCGATCCGTACTTCGAGTCGGGCGTGCAGATGGGCGTGCTCGAGAGCAACGACTCGATCACCTCGTACGAGGACCTGCGCGGCAAGTCCGTCGCGGTCAAGAACGGCACCGAGGGCGCCACGTACGCGGAGTCCATCAAGGACCAGTACGGCTTCACCACCAAGTACTTCGCCGACTCGTCGAGCATGTTCGACGAGGTCCGCACGGGTAACTCGGCGGCCGTGTTCGAGGACTACCCCGTCCTCGCCTACGGCATCAAGCAGGGCAACGGGTTCAAGACGGTCACCGACAAGGTCCCCGGCGCCAGCTACGGGTTCGCCGTCGCGAAGGGCCAGAACGCGCAGCTCCTGCAAGAGTTCAACACCGGGCTCGCCAACCTGAAGGCCAGCGGCCAGTACGACGAGATCCTCGACACCTACCTCAACTCCGACGCATCCGACGACGACAACTCGATCCTGGGCCTGACCAAGAGCACCTACCCGCTGCTGCTCGAGGGCCTGTGGCTCACGATCGTCCTGACCGTGGTCTCGATCGCCATCGCGCTCGTCCTCGGCGCGATCTTCGGCCTGTTCCGGGTGTCGACCAACATCGTCCTGCGCGGCATCGGCACCACCTATGTCGACGTGTTCCGCGGCACCCCGCTGCTGGTGCAGGCCTTCTTCATCTACTTCGGCATCCCGGCGGCACTGGACTTCCAGATGTCGGCGTTCACGGCGGGCATCATCACGCTGAGCCTCAACGCCGGCGCGTACATGGCCGAGATCGTGCGCGGCGGCATCCTGTCCGTCGACAAGGGCCAGATGGAAGCGTCCCGGAGCCTCGGCATCAGCTACCTGAAGTCGATGCAGAAGGTCGTGATGCCGCAGGCCGTGCGGACGATGATCCCCTCGTACATCAACCAGTTCGTGATCACGCTGAAGGACACGTCGATCCTGTCCGTGATCGGGCTCGCCGAGCTCACTCAGACCGGGCGGATCATCATCGCCCGCAACTTCCAGTCCTTCAACATGTGGCTGATCATCGGCGTGATGTATTTCATCATCATCATGGCGTTGACGAAGCTGTCGAACCGGCTCGAGAAGAGGATCAACAAGTGACCGAGACACCGGTGACAGAGAACAAGGCCGAGACCGCCGACCCGAAGATCCGGGTGAAGGGTCTGAAGAAGTCGTTCGGCGACAACGAGGTCCTCAAGGGCATCGACGTCGACATCGCGAGCGGTGAGGTGGTCTGCGTGATCGGACCGTCGGGCTCCGGCAAGAGCACGTTCCTGCGCTGCCTCAACCGGCTCGAGGACATCACCGGCGGCAAGGTCGTGGTCGACGGGTTCGACGTGAGCGACAAGAAGATCGACATCGACCGGGTGCGTCAGCACATCGGTATGGTCTTCCAGCACTTCAACCTGTTCCCGCACATGACGGCGATCGAGAACGTGATGCTCGCGCCCGTGCAGACCAAGCGCGCCTCCAAGGACGAGGCGCGGGCGACGGCGGTCCGGCTGCTCGAGCAGGTCGGGTTGGCGGAGAAGGCGGACGCGAAGCCGGCGAACCTGTCCGGTGGGCAGAAGCAGCGCGTCGCGATCGCGCGGGCCCTGGCGATGAACCCGGACATCATGCTGTTCGACGAGGCCACCAGCGCGCTGGACCCCGAGATGGTGGGCGAGGTGCTGCAGGTTCTGCGCGACCTCGCGAAGGGCGGCATGACGATGGTCGTGGTCACACACGAGATGGGCTTCGCCCGCGAGGTCTCCGACCGGGTGATCTTCATGGCGGACGGTTACGTGGTGGAGGAGGGAACTCCGGAGCAGATCTTCGGCGACCCGCAGCAGTCCCGTACCCAGGACTTCCTGAACAAGGTCCTCTGACATGTGAGTGGCGAAGCGTGCCGGGGGACGCTTCGCCACTCACATGCGGTCAGACGGTGGCGCGTTCCTTCGCCGCCCACGGCACCTTGTCGCCGAGCAGTCCGTCGACACCGAACCGGCCCGATCCGACGACGGCGAGCAGCAGCGAGCCGACGCCGAGCGCCAGCACCAGCTCGTAGCCGCCCTCGCTCGCGAAGATTCCCTTGTCGACGTGCACGAGGAAGAAGGCGCCGACCATGTCGAGGAAGAGCAGGATGCCGAAGATCGGGACGGCCGCTCCGATGATGAGTGCGATTCCGCCGATCAGCTCGATCCACGTCGCGAGGAAGGCCGAGATCCCGGGAACCGGAACTCCCATGGCCTCGAAGCCGGCGGTCGTGGCGTCGAGTCCGTTGGTGAAGGCCTTCTGCCAGCCGTGGGCGAGGAAGATGATGCCGATGCCCACGCGGGCGACGAGGATTCCCAGGCTTCGAACTGCGGGGTTGTTCATGGATGTGCCTTTCATCGAGGTGTCCCCGCGCGACCGGGACGACCAGTGGTTGAACAGGCAACGATCCTAAAGTGGTTAAGTTGAAACTTCAACTTAGGGCCTTCGGCCCTGTGCGCGCTCGACGAGTCCAGGGACTCGCTAACCACTCACGGGCCGGAGGCCGTACACGCGCTCGGCGGTCGCGGTGGACGCCTTCGCCAGGTCGTCCGGATCCTCGCCACGGATCTCGGCGAGCGCCCGGACCGTGTACGGCAGGCAGTACGGCTCGTTCGGGGCGCCCCGGAACGGGTGCGGGGTGAGGAACGGCGCATCCGTCTCGACGATCAGCTGATCCGACGGCACCAGTGGGGCCGCTTCCCGCAATGCCTTCGCGTTCTTGAAACTGACGGTGCCGGAGAAGCTGAGGACGTAACCGGCGTCGACGCACTCGCGCGCCATCTCGGCGCCCGAGGAGAAGCAGTGGAAGATCACCGTCTCCGGCGCACCCTCCTCGCGCAGCACCTGCAGCAGCGCCTGGTCGGCCTCCCGATTGTGGATCATCAGCGTCTTGCCGAGCCGCTTCGCGAGGTCGATGTGCCAGCGGAAGCCCTCCGTCTGCTCGGGGACCGTGGCGCAGCCGTCGAGTTTCCCGGGCCAGTAGAAGTCGAGTCCCGTCTCCCCCACCGCGACCACCCGGGGATCGCCGGCGAGTCGCTCGATCTCCGCCCTGGTCACGTCGTCGAGCACGTTCGCCCTCGTCGGGTGGATGGCCACGGCCGCATAGACACGGGGATCCCAGTGGGCCGCGTCGACGGCGAACTGCGCGGCCGCCAGGTCGTCGGCCACCGTGACCACCCGCTCCACCCCCACCGCGGCGGCCCGGTCGACGATCGCCGTGACGCTCGCGGCGTCCGAGGCGCCACACGCATCGAGGTGGGTGTGCGAATCGACGAGCGGGAACAGCGGCGCAGGGGCTTCCGGGGCGGGACGGTCTTTGCTCATGCGGACATTGTCGACGCCGCCGCCGCACGTGTCACATGCGGTACTTTCTCCCCGACGGGGAGGGAGCCGTGTCCATGACTTCGAGCTCGATGAACGGCCGCGTGATCGCGGTGACCGGCGGTGCGAGAGGAATCGGGCGGGAGATCGCCCGACAGCTGGCACTGGCCGGCGCCCGGGTCGCGATCGGCGACGTCGACGGCGCCGCGGCCCGCCGGACCGCGGACGAACTCGGCCGGGCGGGCGGAACGGTGGAGGGCCTCGAACTGGACGTCACCGACACCGGGTCGTTCGCGGCATTCCTCACGGCCGTCGGGGATCACTGGGGCCCGATCGACGTGCTCGTCAACAATGCGGGCGTGATGTGGGTCGGGAAGTTCGACGAGGAACCCGAATCCGCGACGGATCGGCAGCTCGCCGTGAACCTGCACGGGGTCATCCGCGGAGTGAGACTGGCGGCGCCGGCGATGCGTGCGCGCGGCCACGGTCAGATCGTCACGGTGGCGTCGGTAGCGTCCAAGGTCGCGCCACCCGGCGAGTCGACGTATGCCGCGACGAAACACGGCGTCCTCGGCTACCTGACCGGCGTCCGCGAGGAGCTGCGCGGGTCGGGCGTGCAGATCTCGGTGATCATGCCCGGTGTCGTCGACACCGAACTCGCGGCCGGCACCGCGACGGGCGCGGCAAAATTGCTGACACCGGCCGACGTCGCGAAGACCGTCGTCGCGGTGATCCACCGGCCCCGGTTCGAGGTCACCATCCCCCGGTACGTCGGTCCGCTGGCCCGGCTGGTCACCGTCTTTCCGCAGTTCGCCCGCGACTTCGCGATCCGCCGGATGGTTCCCGACCAGGTCAGGTCCACGAACAAGTCGGCCCGCGCGGCGTACGAGTCACGCACCGTCACCGACGAGGACGGCACCGGACCGGCCTAGAACCCGAATCTGCGCGTCACGAAACGGCGGCGCGCAGATAGAGTGGTCGCACCATGAATGCTGCTGATTCCACCGCCTCGCGGCCACCTTTCTATCTGACGACGGCGATCGCGTACCCGAACGGCGTCCCGCACATCGGCCACGCCTACGAGTACATCTCCTCCGACGCCCTCGCACGCTTCAAGCGTCTGGACGGGTTCGACGTCTACTTCATGACGGGAACCGACGAGCACGGCCTGAAGATGCAGCAGACGGCGGCCAAGGAAGGCATCGACGTCCGTGAGCTCGCCGCGCGGAACTCGGACGTGTTCGAGGCCATGGACAAGACGTTGAACATCTCCTTCGACCGGTTCATCCGCACCACGGACGCCGATCACGAAGAAGCCAGCAAAGCGATCTGGCAGAAGATGCTCGCAAACGGCGACATCTACCTCGACACGTACTCGGGCTGGTACTCGGTCCGCGACGAGGCGTTCTACACCGAGGCCGAGACCACGCTGCAGGACGACGGTTCACGCCTGTCCACCGAGACGGGCACCCCGGTCGAGTGGACCGAGGAGTCCACGTACTTCTTCAAACTGTCCGAGTACCAGGACAAGCTGCTCCGCCTGTACGAGGAGAACCCCGACTTCATCGCGCCCGCGACGCGGCGCAACGAGATCGTCAGCTTCGTCAAGGGCGGACTGAAGGACCTGTCGATCTCCCGCACGACGTTCGACTGGGGCGTTCCGGTCCCCGAGCATCCCGAGCACGTGATGTACGTGTGGGTGGACGCGCTCACCAACTACCTGACCGGCGCCGGATACCCCGATACCGACTCCGAGCAGTTCGGCAAGTTCTGGCCTGCGAACCTGCACATCATCGGCAAGGACATCACCCGGTTCCACACCGTCTACTGGCCGGCGTTCCTGATGTCGGCGGGAATCGAACTGCCGAAGCGCGTCTTCGTGCACGGATTCCTCTACAACAAGGGCGAGAAGATGTCGAAGTCGGTCGGCAACGTCGTCGACCCCGTCGCCATGGTGGAGCAGTACGGCCTCGACGCCGTGCGCTTCTTCCTGCTCCGCGAGATCTCCTACGGCCAGGACGGCAGCTACAGCCACGAGGCCATCGTCACCCGGATCAACGCCGACCTGGCGAACGAGCTCGGCAACCTCGCGCAGCGGTCGCTGTCGATGGTCGCGAAGAACTGCGACGCCCAGGTCCCGACCCCCGGCGAGCTGACCGAGGACGACGCGGCGATGCTCGCGCAGGCGGATGCGCTGCTCGTGCGGGTTCGCGCCGAATACGACGTCCAGGCACTGCATCTCGCGCTGGAGGCGATCTGGTCGGTTCTCGGCGAGACCAACCGGTACTTCTCCAAGCAGGAGCCCTGGGTTCTGCGGAAGACGGATCCGGAGCGGATGGCGACGGTGTTGTACGTGACGCTCGAAGTGGTGCGGATCGTCGGCATCCTCGTGCAGCCGGTGATGCCGGACGCCGCGGAGAAGATCCTCGACCTACTGGGCCAGAAGGCAGACGCGCGGCAGTTCAGCGACCTTCCGACGCGCATCGTGGCGGGCACCCCGTTGCCGGCGCCGTCGGGCGTGTTCCCGCGTTACGTGGAGGACTGATCCACGCGGGGTCCGTTTTTGTCGGACCCCGCATGCACACTCTCCCCATGACGCCGAATAGAACATACATTCGATCTCCTCACGGTGGATTCGGGAACGGAGCGCGCGTGTTCGACGACGAAGTGAGCCCTCAGGCCGCGGCGGCAGTCCACACCCTGATGGGTGAGTTGTCGGCCGCGTACGAGCGTGGATGGCAGCCCGCCGACGTCGTGCATCTGGCGCGGAGATCGAAGGAGCCGTCCGACGCAGCGTTGGCGGCGGCGCTGGTGCTGCACGAGGCGGAGCGCACGCGCGCCGCGCACCGGGCGCCGCGGGACTGGGTGGAGCAACTCCGCACCATCGGCGAGCAGTACCCGGGCGCGTCGCACCTGGCGGGGCGGGTTCCGGTCGACGGTCCCGACGTTCGGGCGCTCGCGGCCGGACTGTTGTTCGAAGACCCGTACCACTCCGTCTACCAGCTCACCGACCTGTCGCTGACGTGGACGAACCTGCCCGGCTGGACGGTGCTCGCTCCCCCGCCGTCGACGTGGCCAGTCGTGCGGGTCGCCGACCCGGCCGCGGCGGTGCCGGGTGAGACCGAGGCCGACGCGAAGGTGCTCAACAGGATCCGCGGGTTGCTCGCGAAGGCCGAGGCCACCGATTTCGCGGAGGAGGCGGAGATCTTCACCGCGAAGGCGCAGGAGTTGATGACGCGCTACGCGATCAACTCCGCTCTCCTCCACACTCAGAACGGGGCGGGCAACACGGCGGTGCACAGTCGCCGCATCCATCTGGAGAATCCGTACGTCAAGGAGAAGGTCCACCTTCTCACCGAGATCGGCGACTCCAACCGGGTGCGCGCCGTGTGGTTCAGCTCCCTCGCCATCGCGACCGTGGTCGGAACCCCCCTCGACCTCCAGCAGGTCGACATGCTGTTCACGTCGCTGCTCGTGCAGGCGACGCGCGCAATGCAATTCGCGGACGCCGACAGTCGCGGTGGTTCACGGACCACGTCGTTCCGCAAGGGTTTCCTCGCGGGCTTCGCCAGTCGCATCGGGCAGCGGTTGCGCGACGCCGACAGCCGGGCCACGGCCGAGGCCGCCGACGAGGCGTCGATCCCGGTCGACGATCTGCTGCCGATTCTGGCCACCAAGTCCGAGGCCGTCGACGCCGAGTTCGACCGTCTGTTTCCGCGTACCAAGAAGGCGCGCGGCAGGGCCGTCGACGCCAACGGCTGGTACGCCGGGCAGGCGGCCGCCGACGACGCCTCGCTGGCTCCCGGGGAGCGTGCCCTCCGGCGGTAGCGCTCGCAGGCCGCCTAGTCCTTCCGGGAGGCCAGCACCGTTTCGTAGAGTTCCCGCTTCGACACACCGGTGGTGGCGACGAGCGCGCACGCGTCCTTGAGCCGGGTGCCGTCCGCGACGAGTCGCTC
Organism: Rhodococcus sp. LB1; assembly: GCF_001583455.1. Taxonomy (NCBI): domain Bacteria; kingdom Bacillati; phylum Actinomycetota; class Actinomycetes; order Mycobacteriales; family Nocardiaceae; genus Rhodococcus; species Rhodococcus sp. LB1. Next base: position 46,922 of record NZ_LTCZ01000335.1, read on the forward strand.
CACCTCGTCGACGAGGTCGGCGGGGTCGGACGCGACGAGCGTGGCACCTTCCACCACCACCGTGATCTCGCCGCGGACACCGTCGGCGGCCCACTCGGCGAGTTCGGCGAGGGTGCCGCGGCGGACCTCCTCGTACGTCTTGGTCAGTTCCCGGCAGACGGCGGCGCGGCGGGTTCCACCGAGCACCTCGACCGCGTCGGCCAGGCAGTCGGCGAGCCGGTGCGGCGCCTCGAAGAACACGCAGGCGCGTTGCTCGGCGACCAGTGCCTGCAACCACGTCTTGCGCTGGCCCTGCTTCCGGGGTGGGAAGCCGTCGAAGCAGAACCGTTCGACGGGCAGCCCGGACAGCGCGAGCGCCGTCGTGACCGCCGACGGTCCGGGCAGGCACGTCACCGCCAGATCCTCGGCCACGCACGCCGACACCAGCCGGTACCCGGGGTCGCTGACCGAGGGCATGCCGGCGTCGGTGACGAGGAGAACGGTCTTGCCGGACGCGACGTCGGCGACGAGGGCGGGCAGCCGGGCCGTCTCGACCTGGTCGTAGAAGCTGACGACCTTGCCGGTGATCGTCACGTCGAGAGCGGAGGCGAGGGCTTTGGTGCGGCGGGTGTCTTCGGCGGCGACGACGTCGGCCGTCTCCAGCGCCGTACGCAGCCTCGGCGAGGCGTCACCCACGTCCCCCATCGGTGTTGCGGCGAGCACTAGGCGACCAGTCATGACCCACAGCCTACGATTGCGGCGTGACGATGCTGACGGACGAGCGACCGACGCCCTCCGCACGACAGCCGTCCATGGTCGGACCGGCGCCGCTCGTGCCGCCCCCCGACTTCGGTCCCGTCGACCGCGCCCGCGGCTGGGTCGTCACCCTGTTCGTCACGGCGATCGCGGCGATCACCCGGTTCACGATGCTCGGATACCCGACGGACGCGGGCACTCCCGTGTTCGACGAGAAGCACTACGCGCCGCAAGGCTGGCAGGTGCTCACCGGCGGCTGGCTCGAGGACAATCCCGGTTACGGGCTTGTGGTGCATCCGCCGATCGGCAAACAGCTGATCGCGATGGGCGAGGCGATCTTCGGCTACAACGGCTGGGGTTGGCGTTTCGCCTCCGCGGTGGCCGGCACGATCATGGTCCTCCTGGTGATCCGCATCGTCCGCCGGCTCACCCGATCCACTCTGATCGGCGGCCTCGCCGGGATCCTGCTGGTCGCGGACGGCGTCACGTTCGTGTCCTCCCGGCTCGGCATGCTCGACATCTTCCTGGCACTGTTCGCCGTCGCCGCTCTGGGCTGCCTGATCGTGGACCGCGACCAGGTCCGCGAGCGGATGGCCCGGGTATACGACGAGGGCCGGATCGGCGACAGCGACTGGGGCCCACGCCTCGGTGTGCGCTGGTGGCGATTCGGCGCCGGGATCATGCTGGGTCTGGCGTGCGGCACCAAATGGTCGGGCGTCTACTTCATCGTGTTCTTCGGGCTGCTCAGCGTCGCATTCGACGTGTCGGCCCGACGCGCCTACGGGGTGCGGCGCCCGTGGTTCGGTGCCGGCGTCCGCGACGTGGGCCCGGCGCTGTACGCGCTCGTCGTCGTGCCGCTGTTCGTGTATCTCGCCAGCTACTGGGCGTGGTTCGCCAGCGAGACCGGCGTGGACCGGCATGCCGTGGGCAACGAGATCGGGACGGGCGGCCCCTGGTCGTTCGTGCCGGGCGCGCTCCGCTCGCTGTGGTACTACAGCGGCAACGTCCTCGAGTTCCACGAAGGCCTCACCAATTCGGCGGGCAATCATCACCCGTGGGAGTCGAAGCCGTGGACGTGGCCGATGGGTCTGCGCCCGATGCTGTACTACTTCGCCGAGGGCGATCACGTCACCGGCTGCGGAGCGTCGAGTTGCGTCAAGGCCGTCATGCTCATCGGGACGCCCGCCATGTGGTGGCTGGCACTGCCGATGCTCGCGTGGGCGCTGTGGCAGACCGTGGTGCGGAAGGACTGGCGGTACGCCACCGTCCTCACCGCCTACGGCGCCGCGTTCCTGCCGTGGCTGACCACCCTGGACCGCCAGATGTACTACTTCTATGCGGTGGCGCTGGCGCCGTTCATGGTGATGGGTCTCGCGCTGGTCCTGGGTGACATCCTGGGAAGCGCGAAGGCGTCGTTCGAACGCCGCACCACAGGCCTGCTCGCCGTCTGCCTCTATGTGGGGCTCGTGGTCGCCAACTTCATCTGGTTGTGGCCGATCCTCACGGCCGTCCCGATCACCCCGGACACGTGGCAGCACCAACTGTGGCTTCCCAGCTGGCGCTGACCCCGGAATGAGTCGAGCCGCCCGGGTCCCGTGGGACACCGAGCGGCTCGCAGACTGTTTCTCTAGCGGGACGAGATCCGGTCGCGACGACGTTTCGCCGCCACTCTCCGCATCTCTCTCCGCATCTCCCGGCCGTCGACGATCATCTGGTCGCGGGACAGATCCTTGTAGAGCGAGAAGCACAACCCGATCATCACGATGACGAACGGCGCCGCGGCGATGATCGTCATCGTCTGCAGTCCGTCGAGCGCGGTGTCGCCGCCGGTCCACAGGATGAGCGCGGCCACGCCTCCGGTGAGCACACCCCAGAACACGACCACCCAGCGCTGCGGTTCCAGCGAACCGCGCTGCGACAGGGTGCCCATCACCATCGACGCGGCGTCGGCGCCGGAGACGAAGAAGATCCCCACGAGGATCATCACCAGGACGGTGGTGATGCCGGTGAGCGGCAGGTGATTGAGCATGCCGAACAGCTGCCCCTCCTGGGTGTCCTGCCCGGCGAGGTCGATTCCGTCACGCTGCTCGCTGATTCCGGCACCACCGAAGATCGCGAACCACACGAGGCTCACGGCGCTCGGCACCACGATCACGCCGACAACGAACTGGCGGATGGTGCGGCCACGGCTGATGCGTGCCAGGAACATGCCGACGAACGGGGTCCAGGAGATCCACCACGCCCAGTAGAAGATGGTCCACGAGGACAACCATTCGCCGGTCGCCGGATCGGACGACGCTCCGGTGCGGGCCGACATCTGCGCGAGCTGCGCGGCGTAAGCGCCGATCGTCGTGGGCAGCAGGTTGAGGATCAGGACCGTCGGTCCCACGACGAACACGAACAAGGCCAGGATGACGGCGAGCACCATGTTGGTGTTGGAAAGCCACTGGATTCCTTTGGCGACACCCGACACGGCGGACGCCACGAATGCGAGGGTCAGCAGGGCGACGATGGCGACCAGCAGGAACGTGCTGACCTGCGACATCCACCCGACGACCTGGAAGCCGGAACCGATCTGCAGTGCGCCGAGGCCCAGCGAAGCGGCGGTGCCGAACAGCGTCGCGAAGATGGCGAGGACGTCGATGAACTTACCGATCGGCCCCTCCGCGCGGCGGCCGAGCAGCGGGATGAATGCGGAGCTGAACAGCTGCTTGCGACCCTTCCGGTACGAGCCGTACGCGATCGACAGTCCGACAACCGCGTACATCGCCCAGGGGTGCAGGCTCCAGTGGAACATGGTGGTGGCCATCGCAGTTCCGATGCCACCGTTCGAACCCGGAGGGGGTGTCACGTAGTGCGCGAGCGGTTCGGCGACACCGAAGAACATCAGTCCGATGCCCATGCCGGCGCTGAACATCATCGCGATCCAGCTGACCGTCCGGAACTCGGGCTGCTCGCCGTCCTTGCCGAGCGGAATCTGACCGAACTTGCTGAACGCGAGCCACAGTGAGAAGAGGACGAACCCGGACGCCGACAGGACGAACAACCAGCCCATGTCGGTGACCAGCCAGTCGAGTGCCTTACCTGTCGTGGAGTCGAGATTGTCGGGGGCCACGAGCCCCCAGACGACGATTGCCGAGACCGCGGCGGCAGCGGCGGAGAACACGACGCGGTCGGTGCGAACACCGACCCGTTTGAGCCCTCCGCCGACGCTCGCGTCAGCGGTCTCGGAACCTTGATCAGGCAGATCAGTATTCATTGCCATGAACAACTACGTTGGTCATTTTCGATGGTAAAAGCAAGCTAGCCCACCGCTTCACACCGAATCGAGACCCAGTCGACAGTATCGTTACGCTGCGGTTTTTCCCCATCCCGAGCCTCTTCCGAGAAGCCCGTCGATGCTGAGGCGTCCGGCACCGATCACGGCGAGAAGCAGCGACCCGACGCCGAGTGCGACGACGAGTTCGTACCCTCCGTTCGCGATGAAGACACCCTTGTCCGCGTGCACCAGAATCAGCGCTCCGAGCATGTCGAGAAACAGCAGGATTCCGGCGATCGGTGTGGCCACTCCCACGATGAGAGCAAATCCACCCGCGAGTTCGATAGTGGCGGCCGCAACAGCCGAAATGTCGGGCAGTGGGACGCCCATGTCGGCGAACGACGCCTGTGTGGCCTTCACTCCGTAGTCGAAGAACTTCTGCCAGCCGTGCGCGACGAAGACGACGCCGAGTCCGATCCGGGCAATCAGTAGTGCGAGGTCGCGGAAGAGTGCGGAAGCCATACCGAGCGTCTACCTTTCTGGGGTCACACCTTCTGGAGACGGCGCCGACCTCATTCGGCGCCGCGGAGAGCGGACTGCACGAAGCCGAGGATCTCCTCGTCGGACACCCCCAGCTTCCGCAGTTCCTGCACATACCCTGTTGCGGCCTTCTCGGCGCCGGCGCGAATGGGGTCACCGCCGCTCGCGATGAACGTGCCCTGCTTGCCCCGGGTTTCGATGACACCCTGCTCGCCGAGTTCCCGGTACGCCTTGGCGACCGTGTTCGGTGCGAGACCCACCTCGACGGCGAGCGCGCGGACTGTGGGGATCTTCGTTCCCGCGATCAGCTGCCCACTGCGCACCTGCTCGATGATCTGCAATCGCAACTGGTCGAACGGGGCGGTCGACGAATCCGGATCGATGTCGATGTCCACGGCCGGCGCCACCTCCGTTGTTCCACGCGTTGTATCAGACCGTAGTTGCGCGGTTGCGGCGCCGCAATGCTTACACCGCGGCGACGGCCTCCGCGATCGGTGTCGGACCGGACGTCAGCATGAGCGTCTTCTTCGCAGTCTCCGGGTGGTCCAGAAGCGCCGCGACCACTGCGGCGACGTCGGCGCGCGTGACGGTGCCGCGCTCGAGTGGCGGCGCGGTGAGCGTGACGTGACCCGTCGGGTCGTCGTCGAGCAGACCGCCCGGGCGGAGAATCGTCCAATCGAGGTGGGTGCGGGCGCGCAGGTCTTCCTCGGCGGCCGTCTTCGCGACGAGGTAGGCGGCGAACACGTCGTCCGTGCCCTCGGGGATCGGCTCCCCCGCCCCGAACGAACTGATCTGGACGAATCGCCGCGTTCCCGCCTTCTCGGCGGCGTCCGCGAGGAGAACCGCGGCCCCGCGATCGACGGTGTCCTTGCGGGCGATACCGCTGCCCGGGCCTGCGCCCGCGGCGAACACCGCGGCGTCCGCACCGACGAGCGTCTTCGCCACGTCGTCCGCGCTCGCCGTCTCCAGATCGATCACCACCGGTTCGGCGCCGAGCGCCGCCACCTCGTGCTCGTGGTCGGGGTTGCGGATCAGCGCGACCGCACGGTCACCGCGCGCGGTGAGAATCTTGATGAGGTGACGGGCGATCTTCCCGTGTCCACCGGCAATGACGATTCGCCGCGGAGTCGCGTCCCTGTGCTCGGCCATGATCGATCTCCCTCTTTCGTCGACTATTCACGAGTTACTACCCCAGGTTCAGCGCTCCCTGCGGGCGCGTTTGTTCCCCGGTGCAGAATGTCGGGTATGGCGAACACCGCGACCATCTACCACAACCAGCGATGCAACACGTCCCGCACCGTCCTCGGACTGATCCGGGACGCGGGCATCGAGCCGACCGTCGTGAAGTACCTCGAGACCCCGCCCTCGCGGGACGGGTTGCGCAAACTTCTCGACGACGCCGGGCTGAAGCCGAGCGAGGCGATCCGTAAGAAGGAGGCCGTCTTCAAGGAGCTCGCGCTCGCCGAGGCGTCCGAGGACGAACTGCTGGAGGCGATGGTGGACAACCCCATCCTCATCGAGCGACCGATCGTCGTGACGGACAAGGGCACCGTCCTCGCCCGCCCGGCCGAGAAGGTCCGCGAGGTCCTCTAGGCGCTTCGCGCCTACAGCGGGTCGCGGGCCACCGGACAGGACATGCAGCGGGGTCCACCGCGACCCGAGCCGAGTTCGGAACCGGCGATCCGCAGTACCTCGATGCCCGACGCCTCGAGCCGGGCGTTGGTCTCGACGTTCCGTTCGTACGCGACGACGACGCCGGGTGCGAGTGCGAGCGTGTTGTTTCCGTCGTCCCATTGCTCGCGTTCGGCTGTGACGTTGTCGAGTCCGGTGTCGATGACGCGCAGTTTGCCGATGCCCATGGCCTCGGCCGCGGCGGTCAGGAACGGATCGGCTCCGCGGATCGACACGCCCTTGTCCTCGCGGTGAATGGTGAACGCCGACAGCGTGTCCTGAATGATCGGGTACATCACGACGGCGTCGTGGTCGACCATCGTGCAGACGGTGTCGAGGTGCATCGACGCCCTGGCCTGCGCGATGGGCACCACCAGCACGGTGTGTGCCAGTTCGTCCTCGAAGACGCTGCGCGCCAACGCCTCGGCGCCGGCCGGTGTGGTGCGCTCCCCCACTCCGACGGCGACGACTCCCGGTGCGAGGAGCAGGACGTCGCCGCCTTCGACGGGGGCCGTGTGGGATTCGTAGGCGCGCCGGGCGCCACGGAAACGCGGGTGATGGGCGTAGATGATGTCGGTGAGGGACGTCTCGCGGACGCGGGCGGGCAGGGCGAGGGACGTGATCGCGACGCGGGGTCCGATCCAGAACGACGAGTCCCGGGTGAACAGCAGGTTGGGCAGCGGGTCGATGACGAAGTCGCCGCCGTGGTGCATGCGCCGGACCAGCGACGCCGTGTTGGCCGCGACGGGAAGTTCGTCGAAGGTCATCCCCGCGGTGAGGATGGTGGAGAGTTCGGGGGCCGGGACACCGCGGAGGTGCGCGGCCAGTTCCTGCGCCAGGGTGTGCCCGAGTTTGCGGGGGTCGACGGCCGCGCCGATGCCCTGTATGCGCGCGGCGCCGCTGGTGCCGAGTGTCTCGGTGAGCAGGTCGGACAGCAGCAGGACCTCGACGCCGCGGCTGCTCAGGAGGTCCGCGAACGCGTCGTGCTCTTCCTGCGCGCGGTCGACCCAGGGCAGTCCGTCGAAGAGCAGTTGGTCGTTGTTGCGGGGCGTGAGCCGCTTCAGTTCGTCCCCGGGCCGGTGCAGGAGGACGGCACGCAGCTGCCCGACTTCGGAGTTGGCCCCCAGCGGTGCAGAACCGGACGCGTTCATGTCTAGACGGTAATGCCGGAGGGCCCGGCAGGCACGCTCAAACGCTTCGCGGCCGACCGTGTCCCTCGGCGCCGCAGGCGAGTACCGTGAAACGGCGGAGGTATCTCTCATGGACGAGAACTCGACTCTCTCGCCGGCGCACTCGGATGCGGCGGCGAGTTCGTCTGCGAACACGCCCCCACTTCCGTCCGTTCCCTCCGCCCTGGCGCCGTTCTCCGGTCTCTGGCGCGGCGAGGGCGAGGGCGCGTACCCGACGATCGACAACTTCGCGTACACCGAGGAGATCGAATTCGCCCCCACCGGTAAACCGTTCCTGGCGTACCGGTCTCGGACACGGGAGGCGGGCAGCGGTCGGCCGTTGCACTCGGAGTCCGGGTTCCTGCGGCTCGTCGCCGAGGACGAGGCGGAACTGCTCGTGGCCCAGCCGACCGGATTCACCGAGATCCACCGTGGTCAGATCCGGGAGGGGACCATCGAGTTGTCGATGGTGGCGCTGAGCGCGTCGCCGGACGCGAAACCGGTGCACAGCATCCGGCGACAGTTGTCGGTGCGCGGCGGCGACCTCACGTACGACCTGTGGATTGCGCACGACCTGACTCCGCTCACACACCACCTGCACGGACATCTCCGCCGCGACTGACCTCGAGTATTGTTCAGGTAACCGCGTGAAAGGTTGCCTGTCGTGGAGATGCCCGAGTGGAGAGCCAAGGAACTGACGCCGGGACAGCTGTCGGAGCGCAGTGGCGTGGCGGTGTCGGCGTTGCACTTCTACGAGCGCGAGGGGCTGATCACCAGCAGGCGGACGTCCGGCAATCAGCGTCGCTATCGCAGGGACACGCTACGGCGGGTGGCGTTCATCCGCATCGCCCAGCGGGTCGGGATTCCGCTCGCCGAGATCCGGGAGGCCCTCGCGACCCTGCCGGAGGGCCGCACGCCGAACCGCAAGGACTGGGAGAAGCTCTCGACGCGGTGGCATGCGGATCTCGATCAGCGGATCGAGCAGTTGATCCGGCTCCGCGACAACCTGACCGGCTGCATCGGCTGCGGGTGTCTGTCGCTGGGGAGTTGCGCGATCGTCAACTCCCACGACCGGCTGGGCACGGCGGGGCCGGGTGCCCGCACGCTGGACGTCGAACTCGACCGCCCGGCGTCCGGAGTGTGAGCGTCAGTGGTCGCCGAGCCACTTCTCGATCGCGTCGCGGTCCTGCCCGACCATGTCGCCGACGAGCTTCCTGACCAGGGATTCGATCTGCCCGCCGACCAGCGGAATCTTGACCTGCACCGATCCGGCGAGGCGCAGGACGGTGACGTCGCCGGATGCGCGGAGCACCGCCGCGCTCTCGATCTTCACCGGGATGCCGGTGGAACTGCCACTGACCCGGCCGTCGGCGTGGTCGCCGTCGAGGGCACCCCACTCGTCGGCGCGCTCGACCTTCAGCTCACCCGACACGACCTTGCGGACCAGCCCGGGGAGGGAGGACGCGCCGATGGTGTCGCGCATCGTCGCGGTCAGCGTGCCGGGGCCACGGCTGTCGTCGAGGGTGAGTTTCTCCGGCGCCTCTTCGAACCGGTGCTGCCAGAACGCCGGATCCGTCACCGTCGCGTGCACCCGGTCGAGTGGGTACGCGATCTCTTCGGAGTAGTCGAAGCTTTTCGCCATGACGGCAGCCTACGACAACTCCGTGCGTGGTGAAGGAGTCCACGGACTCGTCAACCACGCACGGGCGCGGAGCGCCTCATCGGCAGGTGGTCGATACCGGCCTCGAGGTAGTTCTCGCCGGTTCCGCGAAACCCGTAGCGGCCGTACCAGTTTTCGAGGTAGGCCTGGGCGGAGATCTCGATGGGTCCCGGGAACGCCTCGAACACGGCTTCGAGCAGCTGTCCCGCGAGTCCCCGCCCCCGGGCGGGGGCGGCGGTGGCGACGCGTCCGAGGTGCAGTGTCGGTTCGTCGGCCAGCACCCGCAGTGTCGCGAGAACCTCGCCGTCCTCCTCCGCCCAGAACTGGGTGGTGGTCGGTTCGAGGTCGCGTCCGTCGAGTTCGGGTTCCGACACGATGCCCTGTTCGAAGACGAACACGTCGGTCCGCAGCACCATGATCCGGTAGAGCGTGGCCGGGTCGATCCTGTCGAGCGTCGCGTGGTGGAGAGTCGGCACGTCCTCACCTTAGACAGAAAGTCCGGTGCGCAATCCGCCGGAACCAGGGACGCGATCTGCGGGGCGGGTCCACACTGGAAAAGCAGCAGCTGAGGGCAACTCGAGTAACCGAATGAGGGTGGGCATGGCCGACGGCGAACCTCTGATACCGCCGAGTGCCGTCGACGTGGATTTCTCCGACGTCGCCTGGGGAGCGGACCGCACGATGTCCGACTTCGAGACCGGGATGTGGCGGATGGAGGAGGTGCAGCCGAAGCTGCGCTCACCGATCGTCGCGGTCGACGTGCTCGACAAACCGCCGGACTGGGACCGGCTGGTGCGCGCCCACGAATGGGCGTCGCACATGGTGCCGCGCATCCGGATGCGGGTGGTGGAGCCGACGTTGCGGCTGGGCAACCCGATGTGGTCCGTCGACCCCGAGTTCGATCTCGACTATCACCTGTCGCGGGTGCGCCTGCCGGAGCCGGCGACGTTCGACCACGCGCTGCGGATGTGCAGGCACATGGCGACCGAGCCGTTCGACCGCGCCCGGCCGCCGTGGAGCGCGATGCTCATCGAGGGACTCGACGACGGCCGCGCCGTCTACGTGGTGAAGACGCACCACAGCATCACGGACGGTCTCGGTGGCATCCAGTTGATGACGCTGCTGCACAGCAGGCGCCCCGAACCGTCGCCGGACAAACCGGATCGGCCTGCACCGTTACCGGAGCAGATGTCGGGCGGCGGCGCCCTGTTCGAGCAGGCACTCGACAACGTGCGCAGCGCCCCCGGTCGTCTCGGCGGCCTGATCCGGGGCGCGGTGCGGACGGCGATGACCGTCGTCGGCGACCCGGTGGGCAGTGTCACGGAGGTCGCCGGTTACGCGAACTCCATCCGCAGGGTGGTGACCCCTCCCTCGACCACGGGTTCGGACCTGCTCCGCGACCGCGGACTGGGACGCTGGTTCGGGGTGCTCGAGGTGAGTGTCGACGAGCTGCGTTCCGCCGCTCACGTCGCCGGCGGGTCGTTGAACGACGCGTATGTGGCCGCCCTGCTGGGCGGTTTCCGCCGCTATCACGAATCGTTCGGCCACGACCTCGACACGATTCCGGTGGGCATGCCGGTGAGCATGCGTTCGGCGTCGGATCCCACGGGCGGCAACCGGTTCGCCGCGGCCCGATTCGCCGGACCGGTCGGTGAGCGCGACCCCGTCGCGCGGATCGAGAAGGTGCGCGCGATCATCCTGGGGCTGCGCCAGGAACCCGCACTCGGACTGCTGGATTCAGCCGCCCCGCTCCTGGTCCGGCTTCCGACAGTGGTGCTGGCGAACTGGTACCTCTCGCAGTCGACGGGTCTCGATCTACAGGCCAGCAACGTCGCCGGTGTCCCCGTGCCCGTGTACCTGGCGGGCGCCCGGATCGAGCGGATGTTCCCGTTCGGCCCGGCCCCCGGCTGCGCGGTCATGGCCACCCTCGTCTCCCACGTCGGCACGTGCTGCATCGGCGTCAATCTCGACACCGCCGCCGTCACCGAGCCGGCGCGGTTCATGTCGTGCCTGCAGGAGAGTCTCGACGAGATCGTCGAACTGGGCCGCGGGTGAAAGGAAAGGCTGGCGCGATGGACGAGCAGACGACACGGCCACGGGTCTATCTCATCGAGACGATGAGCGACATGGAGGACGACGTTCTCCGCACGTGGCTGGAGCGGCAGGCGAACGACTCCGGTCAGCCGCCTCCGACGGTCCGCGTCACCGACCAGGCCCTCGCCGATCTCGTGCGCCGGAAGGACGATCCGCTGCTCACCCCGCTCCGGGTGGTGTGGCTGCCGAAGGAGACCCACCCGGACGGCGCGCAACGATTCCGGGAGACGCTGTCGCTGCGCGACCCGTTGCACCCCGGCCAGAACATGCAGCGCCGGGTGATGCGCGACGACCCGGCCCGGTGCCAGGTCCTGGAAGGCGACCCGGCCCCGCTCAGCGACCTCGAGCGGCGGCTCGCGGAGAACGGCGGCGGGTCGCTTCCGGACTTCATTCGCCGCCAGGCCGCGCTGACCCTCGAGCGGGCCGAGCGCACCCTGCTGGGCACGCAGTACAAGGTGTCGAGGTTCGTCGTCGACGAGATCACCGACGCCAGCCGGTATCACGACGGCACCCACGCACTGTCGGGCAAGTTGAATCTGCCCGTCGCCGAGGTGGATCGCCGCGCCCGCGGCGCGCTGGACGAGATGGTAGCCGCCCAGAGCAGGCGCGCCATCGCGCTGTGGGACCAGTTGGGCCGCTACTTCTCCCGCGCCTACCGTCTCGACGTCGACACCACCCGGCTCGACGAACTGCGCGAGTTGAACAAGGAACATTCCCTGGTGTTCCTGCCGAGCCACCGCTCGTACCTCGACCCGCTGGTGCTGCGGCCGGCGCTGCTGGCGAACGACCTTCCGCTCAATCACGTGATGGGCGGTCTGAACATCAACTTCTGGCCGATCGGACCGATCGGCAAGCGCAGCGGCACCGTGTTCATCCGCCGGAAGATCGAGGGCGACGAGATCTACAAGTGGACGCTCCGCGAGTACATGCGCTATCTCCTCACGAAACGGTTCAACCTCGAGTGGTACATCGAGGGCGGGCGCAGCCGTACCGGGAAGTTGCGGCCGCCGCGGTTCGGTCTGCTCAACTACCTCGCGAAGGCCTTCCAGGACAGTGGCATGTCCGACGTGTACCTGGTGCCGGTGTCGCTGACCTACGACCAGCTCTACGAGGTCGGGGCGATGGCGGCGGAGGCACACGGCCAGGCGAAGAGCAAGGAGAGTCTGCGCTGGCTCTTCGGATACGTTCGGGCGCAGGGGCAACGGCACGGCGTCGCGCACGTCAACGTCGGCAGGCCGATGTCGCTGGCGGACTACCTCGGCCAGGAGGACGACCTGCGGCTGGCGGTGCAGAAGACGGCGTTCGAGGTGTGTCACCGCATCAACGAGGTCACACCCGTCACCGCGTCCTCTCTCGTGATGCTCGCGTTTCTCGGAATCGAGGACCGGGCGCTCACCGTCGCCGAGGTCGGCGCGATCCTCGGGCCGCTCGTGGACTACATCACCGCGCGCTCGCTGCCGACCGCGGGCGACGTCGACCTGACCGACCCGCAGGTGATCCGCAAGGCGGTGCGCACGCACCTCGATTCCGGTGTGCTGCGCAGTTTCGATCAGGGCAGCGAGCGGGTGTTCTACCTCGGCCGGGATCAACACCTCGTCGCAGCGTTCTACCGCAACAACACCATTCATTTCCTGGTGATGCGGGCGATCGCGGAGATGGTGCTGCGGGCGGCGGTCGACCAGAAGTTCACCGATCCGCTGAACGACGGATGGGATCTGGCGCTGCGCATGCGCGATCTCCTCAAGTTCGAGTTCTTCTTCAGTGAGAAGGACAGCTTCCGGAAGGAACTGCGTTCCGAACTGGATCTGATCGACCCGGCGTGGGAGTCGAACCTGGGTGATCCGCAGCATGCGGCGAACCTGTTGTCCGGGATGCGGATTCATCTGGCGCACCGGGTTCTGCAACCGTTCCTGGAGGCGTACGCCGTGGTGGCCGCTCAGTTGCTCCGGACTCCGGTGGACCGGAAGTTCGACGAGAAGGCCTTCATGACGTCGTGCCTCGCGCTCGCCGAGCAGCGGCGTCTCCGGCAGCAGATCGGGAGCAGCGAGTCGATTTCGGCGGAGCTCTTCACGACCGCGCTCAAGCTGGCGCGAAACCGGGGCCTGGTCGAACCGAATGCCGAGAACATGGCGGCCCGGCGGGTCGAGTTCGACGCCGAACTCCAGACCCTGATCGATCAGGTGCTGCGCATCCGAGCGATCGCGCACGAGAATCTCGACCAGATGGGTGGTAGGTGAGTAGATGAGCGATCTCCGCAGTCTCCACGACGACATCGCGGCCGCCGTTCCCGGCCCGGGCACCCTCGCCGCGTTCGATCTGGACGGCACCTTGATCAGCGGGTACTCCGCGAGCGTCGTCTACCGGGACCGCCTGCGTCGCTTCGACATCAGCGTGGCCGAGCTTCTGCACACCACGGGCGCCGCGGTGGAGACCCGCTTCCGGGGTGCCGATGTCGGCAACCTGATGCGCATCGGAGTGCAGAGCCTGGCCGGGCGCATGGAGGACGAGATGCAGGAGTGGGGGCAGCGGCTGTTCCGCCAGGAGATCGCGAGAATGATCTTTTCGGAGGTCCGCGGACTGCTCGCCGCGCACCGGCACGCCGGTCACAGGGTGGTGATGGCCACCTCCGCCACCCCCTATCAGGCACTGTCGGTGGCCGCGGACCTCGACATCGACGCCGAGGACGTGCTGTGCACCCGGCCCGCGGTTCTGGACGGGATGCTCACCGGGAAACTCGAATCGCCGCCGCTGTGGGGTCCGGCCAAGGCCGAGGCACTGCGCGAGTACGCCGAGAAGCACGGAGCGGATCTGGGTGACAGCTTCGCGTACTCCAACGGCGCTGAAGATGTTCCGATGCTGAAGTCGGTGGGACATCCCGTGGCCCTGAACCCCGACCGCAAGCTGGCGGCGACCGCGCGGCAGAACGGTTGGCCGTCGGTGAATCTGCGACCTCCGGAGAGCGGCGCCGACCCGATGTCCATCGCCCGTACCACCACCGCGATCGGCGCCCTGATGGGGGCGGCCGCGTTCGGTGTCTCCGCCGGCCTGCTCACCCAGAATCGGCAGACGGGCGCCAACCTGGTCGGCAGCTTCGGCCCGGATCTCGCGCTCGCGATCTGCGGGATCAACGTGCGCATCAAAGGCAAGGAGAACGCGTGGGCGGCCAGGCCCGCGGTCTTCATGTTCAATCACCAGAGTTCGCTCGACATGCTGGTGATCGGCAGCGTCATCCGGCGCGATGTCACCGGCGTCGCGAAGAAGGAGGCTGCGCGCGATCCCCGGTTCATTCCCGTGGGGGCTCTGCTCGACGTCGCGTACATCGACAGGGCGGACAGCACGAAGGCGAGGGCGGCCCTCCGCCCGGCCGTGGAGAAACTGCAGTCCGGCATCTCCATCGCGATCGCGCCCGAGGGCACCCGCTCGCCGACTCCGCGCCTCGGCCGGTTCAAGAAGGGCGGATTCCACCTGGCGATGCAGGCGGGCGTGCCGATCGTGCCGATCGTCATCCACAACGCGGGCGAACGGATGTGGCGGAACTCGCTGGTCGCGCACCCCGGCACGGTCGATGTCGACGTCCTCGCACCCGTGCCGACCGTCGGCTGGGACCTCGCGGATCTCGACCGGCACGTCGACGAGGTGCGCACTTTGTTCGAGGACTGTCTGCACGCCGGGCACCGCTGAAAAGATTTCTTCGAAAAGTTCCCGAAGTATGTCGAGAACCTCGGATGTGCTCCGTCCTGTTCCCGAAAGCGCCAGAATGGGCGCCACACCGGGTGAGGAGACAGAGATGCCGAAGTTCATGTTGCTGCAGCACTACGAGGGCGGCGCGGGGTGCGACGTGCCGATGACCGAGTGGACGCCGGAGGACGTGCAGGCGCACATCCGGTTCCAGCAGGATCTCAACGCGGAGCTGATCGCCAAGGGTGAACTCGTCGACGCTCAGGGGCTCGCCGGACCGGACGTCGCGAAACGTGTCACGTTCGACGGCAAGGGTGCTCCGGTGGTGACCGACGGACCGTTCCCCGAATCGAAGGAACTGCTCGCCGGGTACCGCTTGGTCGACGTCGAATCCGAGGAGCGGGCGCTGGAGATCGCCGCGCAGACGTCGGCGGCACCGGGTCCGGACGGGGTGCCGATCCAGCATCCGATCGAGGTCCGGCAGGTTATGGGCGCGCCCGATACCGATCTGTGAGAACCGACGCCGAAATCGAGGTCCTGCTGCGCGAACTCGCGCCGCAGGTCCTCGGTGCACTCGTGCGGAGGACCGGTGATTTCGAGGGGTCCGAGGACGCGGTGCAGGAGGCGCTGCTCGCGGCGGCCGGGCACTGGCCGCGGGAGGGGTTGCCGGACAATCCGCGGGGCTGGTTGATCCAGACCGCCACCCGCAAGATGACCGATCGGATCCGCAGTGAGATCGCACGCCGCAGGCGGGAGGAGGTGGCTGCCCGGCAGGAGCCGCCGTCGACGGACGTGCCGGACAGCGACGACACCCTGCTCCTGCTGTTCCTGTGCTGCCATCCTGCTCTCACACCGGCCTCGGCCATCGCGTTGACACTGCGCGCGGTCGGGGGGCTCACCACCGCGGAGATCGCCAATGCGTTCCTGGTCCCGGAATCGACCATGGCTCAACGGATCAGCCGCGGAAAGCAGCGAATCACGGCGTCGGGGATACCGTTCCGGCGGCCGACGGGTGACGAGTGGACGGAACGCCTGCGGTCCGTCCTGCACGTGCTGTACCTGATCTTCAACGAGGGCTACGCCAGCAGCATCGGCGACCATCTGCACCGCACCGAACTGTCCGCCGAGGCGATCCGGCTCACCCGGGCCGTGCACGCGATGCTGCCCGACGACGGTGAAGTCGGGGGGCTGCTGGCGTTGATGCTGTTGACCGACGCCCGCCGCCCCGCCCGCACCGGCCCGCACGGGGAGCTGATCCCGCTGGCCGAGCAGGATCGCACGCTGTGGAACCGGCAGTTGATCGTCGAGGGTCAGCGGGTGGTGCTGGACGCCGTCGCCCACGGTTCGGTCGGGGCCTACCAACTGCAGGCCGGAATCGCGGCGGTCCACGACGACGCGGATCGGGTCGAAGACACCGACTGGGCGCAGATCCTCACGCTGTACGGCCTGCTCGAGCGCATGTCGGACAATCCGATGGTGACGCTGAACCGCGCGGTGGCCGCGGCGATGGTGCACGGTCCGGCCACGGGGCTGACGATGCTCGACTCCCTCGACGCCACCCTGGCCGGGCACTATCGCCTCGACGCCGTGCGCGCTCACCTGTTCGACATGGCCGGCGACACGGAATCGGCCCTCACGCACTACCGCTCGGCGGCCAACCGCACCACCAGTGTGCCGGAGCAGCAGTACCTCGCGGCGCAGGTGGCCCGGCTCAGCGCTCTCGACGGGGTGTCACAACCCGAGTAGTCGACTACGCGCGACGAGACGCCGGCCGTGCGGGAACGTCGGAGGAAACCGGTGGTGGGCCGAAGGGAGCAGGACGATGAACGAGCGTGACGGCGTCACAACTGTCGATCGAACGGACGGGCGGCGCCACGAGTTCCGGCTCAGCATGCTCGTCGCCTCGATCGCCGTCGTCGGCACCCTGATCGGTTCCGTGTGTGGAGGGGTGTTCACCTTGCTGAACACGTCGAATCAGGTGGAGGCGACGGTGAACCAATCCTCGAACGAGTTCCTGCGAACGCAGCGGCAGCAGATCTACTCGGAACTCCTGACCGCAGCCAACGAGGTGCGTGTCACCTCGGGTGCCGTCTCGGTGGGCTTCGACCATTTCGACGGAACCGATCTCCTGACCATGATCGCCGACGTCCTCCGCCCGCTACCGCAACAGAACATCGTCCTCGTCTCGAAGTTCACGGCGGTGGAGTTGATCGGATCCGAACCGGTCGTGGAATCGGCACGGCGAATGGTGGTCGAGTATCTGGCTGGATCCGAGACGATCGGCTGGCTGAGCACCGACTTCGCGACGGATGACGCCGTGTCGGCGGACACCCTGTCCACCCGCCAACAACAGTTCGCCGACCACTTCCAGGCCGGGATGAGCGCCCAGGACGACTTCCTCTCCGCGGTGCGAGACGAACTCGATATCCCCGAGCAGGGGGACCTACAGTAACCACCCGACCGGAGCAGCAGGACGGGCCGCATCGAATCGGTTCGCCAGGACCGCGGGGGATGGGCACGATGGGGAGATGCCCGCGACCGGTCCCACATCCACACAGCAGGCTTCGGAGGCACCCGCCGAGCCTTCGCTGCTCCCCCGCATCTGGGCGCTCCTGCGTCCCTACCGCGGGCGGCTGGTGCTCGTCGCGGCCGCCATCGTCGTGTCCTCACTGCTCGGCATCGTGAATCCCTTCCTCACGAAGGCGGTGTTCGACCGCGCACTGTTCCCCACCGACGGCAGCGGTGTTCATCTGACACTGCTGCTGTGGCTAGTCGTGGCCATGATCGCGGTGACGCTCACGGGGTCGTTGATCGGCGTCGGCCAGAGCTACCTCACCACCAAGGTCGGCAACCTGTCGATGGCGGATCTCCGGGAGCGCCTCTTCGCCCACCTCGAGAAGATGGAACTGGCGTTCTTCACGTCCACCAAAACGGGCTCGATCCAATCGCGGCTGGCCAACGACGTCGGTGGGGTGCGGTCGGTTCTCACCTCCACGGCGTCGAGCATCCTGTCGAACGTCGTCACCGTCACCGCGTCCCTCATCGCGATGCTGCTGCTGTCGTGGCAGCTGACGCTTCTCGCCGTCGCACTGCTTCCCGGCTTCGTCTACCTGCAGCGGCGGGTCGGCGCCCGGCGACGCGTTCTGGCGCGCAAAACGCAGGAGTCGTTGTCGGACATGACCGCAATCACCGAGGAAGCGCTGAGCGTCTCGGGTGTGCTGTTGACGAAGGTGTTCAACCAGGCCGACACCGAACTCGACCGCTATCGGACCGAGAACGCGCGGCAGACCGAGCTTCAGGTGCGGCAAGCCATGACGGGCCAGGGCTTCTTCGCCGTCGTCAGCTCGTTCATGGCGATCACGCCCGCTCTCGTCTACCTGCTGGCGGGGTATCTCGTCAGCGGCGGTTCCGCGGCACTCTCGGCGGGCACACTCGTCGCGTTCTCGACCCTGCAGGCCAGGTTGCTGCAACCGTTGGTCTCGCTGATGCGGGTAACCCTCGACGTCCAGACGTCGATGGCGTTGTTCCGCCGCATCTTCGAGTACCTCGACCTGCAGCCCGCGATCGTGAACCGCCCGGACGCCGTCGAGTTGCCTGCGGACTCCCCCGGCCGGGTGGAGTTGGACGACGTGTACTTCGCGTATCCCGCGCCCGTCCGGCTGGCCACCGCAGATCCCGACCCGGTGGCGCTGCGCAGTCTGGGTCGCGGCGGCGGAGGCGGCATGCGCGGGGTCGCGACCGTCGCGCCGCGCTTCCCGGCCGCGGCGGCGCCCGAAACCGAACCGGCGGAACGTCGCAGCCGGCGCTGGGCGGTCGCGGGCACGTCCCTGGAGATCGACCCGGGTCAGCTCGCCGCCTTCGTCGGTCCGTCCGGCGCAGGCAAGACCACGCTCTGCTACCTCGTGCCGCGCCTGTACGAGGTCGACAGTGGCGCAGTCCGGGTCGACGGCTACGACGTGCGCGACCTGACCATGAGCTCGCTCGCCGAGGCGGTCGGAATGGTCACCCAGGACCCGTATCTGTTCCACGCCTCGATCGCCGACAACCTTCGATATGCCAAACCGGACGCGACCGATGCCGAACTGCAGACTGCCGCCGCGGCCGCCAACATTCACGACCGCATCCTCGGATTCGACGACGGATACGACACCCTGGTGGGCGAAAGAGGATTTCGCCTGTCCGGTGGCGAGAAGCAGCGATTGGCCATCGCGCGGGTGCTGCTGAAGAACCCCCGCGTACTGATCCTCGACGAGGCGACGTCCGCGCTCGACACGGTCTCCGAGCGACTCGTCCAGCGAGCTCTCGGTGAGGTGATGCGCGGACGCACCACCCTCGCGATCGCCCACCGGCTGTCGACCATTCAGCATGCGGACGTGATCTTCGTGATCGACGAGGGAACACTGATCGAGCGCGGCACGCACACCGAACTCCTTGCACGACAAGGGTTGTACGCGCGACTGCACGCGGAGCAGTTCGGCGGCGGGCAGGTCGAGTGCCGGTGCACCGACGGCGTCCGATTCACCGACGGGACGGTACTGGCCCCGAGCGCCCCCACCCCAGGCGGAGAGTTCTAGCTCCTACAGGAACTTGCTGAACTGGTCGTTGGCCCGCTGCATCACGAAGTCGTACGGCGGCGAGAACTTGCGCGCCCACCAGTAGCCGAACCGGATGTCCGGCGACGTGTACACCAGGTACCGGTCCTTCTTGATGCCGGCGATGATGCAGGACGCGACCTTCTCGGGCGTGACGGCCCGCTTCTCGAAGCGGTGGACCGCCTTCTGGATGCGCGGGTCGTCGCGATCGACCCCGGCGATCTCGACCGTGCCCACCAGCGGCGTCTTGACCGCGCCGGGAACCACGAGGCTCACGCCGATGCCGTGCCGTTTGAGATCGAACCGCAGAACCTCGGACACTCCGCGGAGCCCGAATTTGCTTGCGCTGTAAGCCGCATGCCACGGGAGCGCCAGCAAACCGGCGGCCGAAGAGACGTTGACCAGGTGACCGCCGCGCCCCGCCCGCACCATCGAGGGCAGAAAACTCTCGATGATGTGGATCGGACCCATCAGGTTGACGTCCACCATGGACTTCCAGTGGCGGTGTTCGAGATTCTCGACAGTCCCCCACGCGGAGATACCGGCGACGTTCATGACGACGTCGAGGCTGCCGAACTGATCGTGGACATCGGCGGCGAATGCGGAGACAGCGTCGTAGTCGGACACGTCGAGTGCACGCGAGAAACTGACGGTGCCCCCGCGGCTGCCTACTTGTTCGACCGTCTGCGCCAGGCCGACCTCGTTGATGTCGGTGAGGAAGAGTTCGGCGCCCTCCGCCGCAGCCGCCAGGGCGGTCGCCTGCCCGATCCCGCTACCTGCACCCGTGATCAGGCACTTCTTGCCGTCCAGCGTCTTGATCGCCATAGCCGTGCGCGCCCCCGTCGTCACCGATCCGTGTCGGCTGGAAGTCTACGCACGCAATCTGATTGCGCGCACGCAACTGCAGGGCGCCTTTCCCGAGGAAAACGCGAACCGACCCTCGCCGGGCCGGTTCGTGACGGTTCACAACCGCTGGGTCATTTCTTCCTGATAGGTACGAATCGTCCTCTCGATCCCGTTGGCGTCGTCGTCGTTTCCTCGGTGCCGGGCGTCGTCGGCGCGCTCGCGCAGAACTCGAATCGCCTTCCGAAGCTCGGCGTCACTCATTCTGTGTTCCATATCACAATCATCCCCGACGGCTTCAGATTTGGCCAGACTCGGGAGCGTGCCGGAGCGGCGGAACCCTGCCTGACCTGGACCATCGTCCAACTGGGCGGAGCGAACCCGCGAAGATCATGCGACAGACGAAGGGAGGATCGGCGGCGCGCGGCCCGGTGCCCGTGCGGATGCCCCTACTTCACAGTACTGTTCACGAGGCCCCGCGGGCCGCGAGCGACCTCTCCACGTTGCGATGCGCAACGCAACACAGTGGCCCTGAACTGGGGGTATTTGCCGGGCAGCCTCACGGAACACACCCCTGCAATGTTGCCAGCTAACTCTCAGTGATTGAAAGAGCAACCACGCAATCGGGTCGGCGACCACAACCGGCACGGCGGGCTCCGCTCACCCCACCCCCGCGCCTCTCTTGAACTTTCAACGGTAGAACGCGCGTGACGAGCGCAGAGGGCGCCCGAAATGTCGGCGATCCGCGAGCGGGGAACGCGCGATCGTTGAAACATATATGAGATAAGCACGGAGCCGGCGGACGACGTTTTGCCTCTATGTCCGTGAGTTATCAATCGGTTATCATCGTGGTACGGTGTCGTTCACACGACTGACGCCCGCACGAGAGAGGACCCGGCGGCTCACAATGGCAGATTTTGCTGCGCGGTTGAACAAGCTCTTCGACACGGTCCACCCTCCGGGACGTAAACCGCATACCAACGCCGAGGTCGCGGCGGCACTCATCGCAGACGGACACCAGATCTCGAAGCCCTACATCTCCCAGCTCCGGTCGGGACAACGCACCAACCCCTCCGACGAGACGGTCGCGGCGTTCGCCCGCTTCTTCAAGGTGAAGCCCGACTACTTCTTCAACGACATCTACGCCGCGAAGATCGACCACGATCTCGAGCTTCTCTCTCAACTCCAGGGATACGGACTTCGCAAGCTCTCCAGCCGCGCGTTCGACCTCTCCGAAGAGTCGCAGAATCTGCTCACCACGATGGCCGAGAAACTCCGCGCCAGCGAGGGGTTGCCGGAGGTCCCACCGGACGCGTCCCGCTGATCACCGGAGTCGTTGGGCAGCAACGAGTTCGCCGCAGATCGCACCCGACGTCCGGGTAGAAGTCACCGGGCGCACCCGACGACACCGCCGGAATGCCCTGCCCGGTGTGCCCACGTGGCGCATGATGGAGCAATGGTTGACAGACCGCAGCTCGGTCCCACGATCTTCGTCCTCTTCGGTGCCACCGGGGACCTGTCCAAACGCATGGTCCTCCCCGCGTTCTTCCAGCTCGCTCTATCAGGGCTCCTGAACTCCGAGTGGATGCTGATCGGCACCGGCCGGGGCAACGTCTCCGACGATCAGTTCCGCGACCACGTGCGCGACGTCGTGAACCAGTTCGGAGTGCCGCACGACGACACCGACTGGGACACGTTCGCCCGGCGGTTGAGATTCGCCGGCGGCGGTTTCACCCCGGACAACCCGGGAACGCTCCCGGCGGCCGTTCGGCAGGCGCGGGAAGACCTCGGCGCGGCAGACGCGCAGTTGGTGCACTACCTGGCCCTGCCGCCCAGCACGTTCGCCGTGACCACTCGCGCGCTCGGCGCTCACGACCTGGCCCGTGGCGCACGCGTCGTGTACGAGAAGCCGTTCGGGACGTCCCAGGAGGCGTTCACCGAACTCGACGACGCCGTGCACCATGTCCTCGACGAGAAGCAGATCTATCGAATCGATCATTTTCTCGGCAAGGAGAGCACCCAGAATCTGCACATCCTGCGCTTCGCCAACGGGCTGATCGAAGGCGTCTGGAATCGGGAACACGTCGAGCAGGTCCAGATCGACGTGCCCGAGACACTCGACATCGACGACCGCGCCCGGTTCTACGACGCCACCGGCGCCGTCCTGGACATGCTGGTGACACACCTGTTCCAGGTCGCCGCCGAGATCGCGATGGAGCCGCCGGAGACGTTGGGCGCCGACGATCTCCAATCCGCCCGGGAACCCGTGATCGGGGCGTTCCGTCCGCTCGACACGGCCGACGTGGTGCTCGGCCAGTACGAGGGGTACCGCGACGTCGACGGTGTCGCGGACGATTCGACGACGGAGACGTTCGTCGCCGCACGGTTGTGGGTCGACACGGACCGCTGGCGTGGGGTGCCGTTCCTCCTCCGGACCGGAAAGATGCTGGGCGTCAGCCGGCAACGGGTCAGCCTGGTCTTCCGCAGTCCTCGAGGACCGCTCACGGACATTCCGCCGGACGGCGCCGTCCTGACGT